>PXAI01000273.1 GCA_003567135.1 Balneolia bacterium
ATGCGGTTCATCAGCTTTCGCCAGTAGTCGTCGGCGGCAAGGGTGAGCGTTTCGTTGTCGTTTTGTTCAAACTGAGCATCGAACATACTTCCGCTTTCAAAAACATATTCGGTCATTGCCACCTGACAAAAACTGTGAATCGTGTAAATCGCGGCCCTGTCAATCGACTCCTGAGTTTTCCGCAGTTTTTCTATCGCCTCCGCCCTGACTTTCGGATCGGAATTATTTTGTATTAAACGATTTAAAAATTCATCCTCACCCGGATCATCCACTTTTTGAAACGCTGTTATAGCCTCTGCGATTCGCTTTCCGATTCGCTCACGAAGTTCACGGGTTGCCGCTTTGGTGAAGGTTACCACAAGGATTTCCTCCGGCGATAAATTCTTTTCAATAATCAGCCGGATATACAGCGCCGTGATGTTGTACGTTTTTCCGGTACCCGCCGAGGCCTCGACAAGATTGTTCCCGTCAAGGTCAACATGCACCGGATCAAATAAATTGAGTTCTTTATCAGCCATTATTTTTTGACCTCATCTTTCTTGAGATAGTTCAACATCGGCTCCAGAAATGAGCGCGTCTCCGCTCTCGCATTCTCACCGATATCCAAATAATCCGGCCTGTGTTTTTGGAATAAGCGATCCTCGAAATCGATTCCCGGCCCGTTATATCCGTCACCATCATAAAAACCATACAGATTCTTTAACTCAGCGTTTTCATCATCTTTTTTGGATAACATGGTTTCAATAACCGGCTGATAGTGAACTTTTATGGGATGTTCGCTGATCATCATAAACCGCTTCAAAGCTTCTTCAAACAGATCTTGCGCATTATCAACGGGAAGAAATGTGATGATATCCGTTTTGCCTTCTTTTCGATTGAAGCAGAGCATCACCGAGGTAATATCAGATTCCTCTTCAATCGTATTGGCCAGATGCTTTAGCCAATGCTCAAACACTGCTTTAGGTTTAAGTTTGCTCAGAGAATGCAGAATAATTTTTCTGTCATGCAATTCATATTTTGGGGCAGATACCGAAATTTGCTTGCCGTTAATGTCATCGAAGTCAAGCTTTATTCCGTTTAGTGTTTCTTCAGAAGGATGCTTCAGCTCTTCGGGGATTTGTTGCTGAAAGTTTTCGTAGTCTGATTTAATCTGGTCGAAAATCCGGTCGCCGGCGCTTCCGTATGGTAATCTGCCCTGCAGCCTGTACTGCTTTTTGATCTTTTCGTGATCCCGGTTTTCACTGATTTCTTTTAATAACGAATACGTTTCGAGGCCATCCAGATCAAACTGATCGCGATCCTCCGGATTCTCTTCGTTGTCCCTGATCATAATACCCAGCCGGTTTCTGATAAACGAGCTGACCGGCTCGCGGAGAGTTTTTAAAATGTCGCTTAACCTGAGCTCAAGTGTTTCTTCGCTAAGCGGAACCGGGACATCAAACCGCACCGAATCAGGCGATTTTCCTTTTCTGATATTATCGTACTTCGATTTTAAAATCGAGTTCAAACGCGCGGATTTTACACTGTATGTTTTTTCGATGTTTAGCGTATTAAAACCATGCAGCGTATGTGTTTGTGTAATTTCATTACTAAACCCAATACCCTGCTCAGATAAGAATTCGAGCATCTCAGAAATCACAACAGACGGCGGGATTTGTTTTCCGTCCTTATTACTGAATCCGTTATACGAAAGCATGAGCCGATCCTGTGCGGCAAGCATGGCATCGAGGAAAAGTCCGCGGTCGGTTTTTCGTTTGGAGCGGTCACCGGGGCGATGCATTTCGGATCGCGCCATGATATCAAAACCGGATTTCTGATCGCGGCCGGGAAAGTCGGATTCGTTCAGCCCGAGCACCGCGATAAACCGAAACGGAATTCGCCGAACCGGAACCATCGCCGAAAACGTGACGGAACCGCTGCGAAGCGATGAACCCGCAGAACCGCTCTCTTCCAGCCCCGACAACCACGACTCTATGACGCCGTATCCCGCCTTGGAGCTCAGTTTCCACTTTTCGTATGTTTCCGTTAGCTGATGCATAAAATCGAGCAGCTGCATTCTTGCGCGTTCGCGCTGAAAATCCATTTCGTAAAGCGCATCAAACCATTCTACAAGCTTTTCCGCCCAGTCGGAAAGCGGATGCTCATCCCTGCTGTATTTCCGGATCTCATTCAGGATATTCACAAATTTCACCACGCGACCCAAAACCTGCTGATGAGATGCGCCTTCAAGTCCATCCCACGGCCAGATATCATTCAGCGCATCGTTTACTTCCGAACCTGACATCCATCCAAAAATGAGACGCGAAAGTCCGTTATCCCACGAGCTGATCCCGTCATCCTGCCGCTGATCTGCGTCTGATCCCCAGTGAATATGCACCTCTTTTACCCATTTTTCCGTCAGCGCAATGTCATCTCTGGATAACCCGAGATTTTCACGAACCGGCGCTGCATCCAGCAAACCCAGAATTTCTGAGGCTCTGAACCGGCCGTTTGCCGTTCGAATTGTTTCCGAAAAATGGCGTATAATTCGCCCTGAAGGCGAGTCCACGGTATCTCTGATGCTGTATGGTATTTTCAGGGATTCATCATCAGGATGGCCAAAAACGGCCTTTACAAACGGCGCGTACGCGTTGGGATCAGAGCTAAGAACCAGGACATCCTGAGGACCCGCATCAGGCGTTTCTTGCAGAAATTCGAGTATCTGATCGCGTAAAACTTCCGTCTCACGAAGCTTGTTATGTACCGAGTGAACCGTCAGAGACGAATCGTTTTTCTCCGGCAATTCGGTCTGATCATCCCCCTTGACTTTATCCTTTAAAAAATGAAGCAGGTTGGTTTTTGTCGGATTTTCAGGTTTTAGCGGGATGTAGCGGATATCCTCCGAAAACTCTTCCGCAAACTTCTTAATAAGCCTGATATGCTCATCAGCATCAACGCCGAGACGGTTGATCAGAGAGTTATCCGGAGCTTCCTTCAGTGAATTGATGGAAATTACGGGCAGATAGAGATCGGTCTGAATCTTCTTATCCCCCCTTTTTTCTGCAAGGCGAAACAGCGTACTCAGGAAAACCGGCGGCGCCTCGAGCACGCCAAAAATATGGGCGCGGTTGGGAAGAATTCGATCATCCGGCGGATTATCGTCAAACGGAAACGCGTCCTCCATTGTCTTGTGCAACGTAGCTCGGTCGAGTGCCTGCGGGTAAGCTGATTTTATCTCGCGCCACAAAAACGCCTGCCACTGAAATTCCCCCGGTGCTCCATTTGGAAGTTTTCCGGCGTTGAATGCATCAATCCAGTCGGGACGGAATAAAAAATACTGATCAAACACGTCGGCAATGGCGGATGCTACCTGAAAACGGCGCAAATCACGCAGAACATCAGAATCGCCGGTGTGTATAAAATTTTGGATGCGGTTCAGCTGAGGGCGTTTTTCAAGCCAGTTCTTCTCCCCAAAGAACGTAAACAGAATCCATGTGAGCGATTCTTTTGAGAAGAGCTGATCTTCGTAATCCGGTTTGAAATGTCGGTAAAGCCGGTTCACGAACGAGGCCGGTAGCGTGATATCCAGGTTCATCGAAATGCCCGACTGACGGGCTATTTCCATCTGAATCCATCTGCCGGTATCCCTGTTGGGAACAATCAGTGTATCCGGCTGAAAGATGGATTTTTTTTGAGCCTGATCATTCTTCAGGTTTTGAACAAACTGATCCCGCAGGAGGCTGAGATCGGTGGAATAGTAAATTGTGAGCATGATTTGACCGAATACCCGGATACAGTTTTGAAATATTTATTTCAAAATAATGTAATCATGCCCGCCCGAAAAACTAAATGGATTTTCGGAATTTTTAGGTGGCCAAAATTATTCGGTACTGGAGCGGTACTCTACGGTAAACGTGATTCCCTCGCCGTCGGCGCTGCCGGAATTAACCAGCTGCTCTGCGGTAAATTCGCCGTCATCATCAATAAAACCTCTGGTGATAAATGCTCCGGCCGCACCGCCCGTTGCGCCAATTGAAACAGAGATTCTGCCGCCATCGCCGCCCTCTTGGGATATTCCGACAACCAGGTCGCTGTCCTCTTCGATCACCACGGAAGTTGTTGGAATGGCAACATCACCGAAATTGTAGAAAAACGCGCCTTCGTAACTGACAGCAATATCCCCGTCGTTCAGGTTGTCAATTCTTATCTGATAGACGGTCTCGCGGTCCACCTGTTCCCCGGATGTGCCTGAATCGCCGCAGGATGTGATTGTAAACGTAAGTATCAGGCCGAATATCAGGGCTAAACCAAATTGTCTCATTCTATTTTTTTGTTTTGGATTGAGTATGATGGCTGAATTTAACCATCTTTAATGACATTCTTTTGAAAACCGGTCAAAAAGACTGATCGATAGAAAGATTTTTAAAAATGACCGAAACTGACTCCCAGTGTCTTGCAAACTCCGATCTCGGAGATTCAAAAAAGAGATGATAGAGCGTGTCAGTTTGCGTATTTCCGATTATAAACCTGTGAATAATAACCGGCTCTTTGTCCTCGCGGTTGTGCTCTACTCTTGAAACGACGCCCTTAAAAACGCCGAACTCAGTATCTTCTTTGCCAATGAGTTCGCCATCCATCGATCTGATAAACGTTTGCGTGAACGCGCTGGCGTACTCCTGAGCCGTAAGCCCGGTCATTTCCTTGGTGTTTCTCATAATATTCACCGTTAGCGCCGTTTCGTATTCACCGTCTTTCTGCGCATTATTTCGGGTGATCAGATATCCGTAGACGCCGTCCTGATGGTAATCGTACTGATACCAGTTTCTTGGTTTCAGAAACGCAAAACGGACTTCATCCGGATTTACCCAGGTATAGCCGGACGGACGCTGTGGCAACTCGGAACTGCTTAACCCCTGCGAAATGGCCGGAGCCGAAAATAGTAGCGTAATTAAAAACGTCAGCAGCAGCTTAGGCATATACTGAAAATGTGATGTTGAAATTTATGGCGGAAATTACTCATTTTTAGCTGAAACATTTGCGGTTTCAACGATATAATATTTGACCGGATATAAAACGTCTGATCACATATGTGTGTTGCGCAGTAAAAAGAAAATCATTCATTATGCTCCAAAACATCAGAAAAAACCTGGTCTATGTTCTTCCGGTAGTCGTCGTGATCATGCTTATCGGACTCGTGCTTTCGAGAGTGTACCAGCCAACCGGCGGCGGTATTCCTGAACCGGATATCAGAATTGACGCTTCAGAGGCGTATCAACATATTGGCCGGGCTGCAGAAGTTTGCGGCAACGTGGCCAACGCGGTATTTCGTCAGGAAATCGGCGGTGAACCCACTTTTATTAACCTGACAAACCCGCATCCGAATCAGGAATTAACCGTTGTAATCTGGGGGAATAACCGAAATAAATGGCCGGTACCTCCTGAGGAGTATTACACGAACCAGCGAATTTGCGTAGTAGGAGTTATCGAAGATCACAGAGGTACACCACAGATTGAGGTGCGTGAACCGGAGCAGATTACCATACGATAAACTGTCACCCCAATCTCGAAGCCACGTCCAGCACATCCCCCAAAACAGCCTGCGCGGTAACGTCCCGCCCGGCACCAGGACCCTGAATGATCAGCGGATATTCATCATAAAAATCTGTATAAATCTGAATCTGATTATCCGTGCCGCGCAGCGTTCCAAGCGGAGATGAGGCCGGAACTTCCGAAACGCCAACCTCGATTTTCCCACCGCTAAGCGTGCCCGTGTAACGGAGCACATTACCCCGCTCCTTCGCGGCTGAAATGCGGTTTGACCAGTACTCATTTGCGATATCAGCCTGAGCTAAAAATTCCTCTTTCGTAACGGACTTCAGAGATTCCGGGGTGAGATCTTCAGATCCAAAATCCGTTCTGTTCACATAAAAACCAGCCGTTCTTGCCAGAATGATGAGTTTCCTCGCAACGTCTTCACCGGACAGATCATCTCTGGGATCAGGTTCGGCGTAGCCTTTTTCGGCGGCTTCGCGAATCACATCCCCAAAACTTCTTCCCTGCTCTAACTGGCTGAAGAGATAGGTCATGGTTCCGGAAACTACGCCCGATATTTTGCAGATGATGTCGCCGGTTTCGCGTAAACGCCTTATGCTTTCGATTACGGGAAGTCCGGCTCCCGCGGTGGCTTCATAGCGATAGTGCGTGCCGTTTTCCGCGCTGATTTCATGCAGCCTGTTGTAAAACTCCTGCTCAAACGTATTAGCGAGTTTGCTCGGCGTAACGATGTGGATTCCGGCGCGAAGGATGCGAACATAATATCTGGCGACTTCCTCGCTGCCCGTAGCATCCACAAAAATCAGGTTTTTTTCGTCAGACTGCTCAAGCTGTGTAACGATATTATTCCAGTTAGTTTTGATCCGGTTTTCTGCAAACAGTGACTGTATTTTACCATTTATTGGCACGTCGGTTTTATTCCATGCCGTCTCCCGGCTGTTGCAGATGCCCAGAAACCGGAAATCGAACTCTTTTGATTCGAGCCTGTTTACCTGCTCTGCAAATGCGCCGCCGACGGTTCCGATACCGGCTAAAAAGATGCCGGCTCGTACGCGTTTAGATTTTACGGGAGCGCGATTTTGTTTAATTGCGTGAATTGTGGTCATCCTGATATAATTCTATGAATTCCTGTAATTGTTGTTGAAGCCACTCAAATTCGATCAAAAAGGCATCGTGGCCGTATGGAGATGTTAATTCGCGGTAAATACCGCGCGGCAGATCTTTCGCTAATTTTTTCTGCTCGGCAACGGGATAGAGAATATCCGAGTCGATGCCACAAACCAGAACCGGCTTGTTACATCCTTTCAGCACTTTCTTTACGCCGCCTCTTTCCCGGCCAACATCATGCGTATCCATCGCCTGCGTGAGCCTGACGTACGTGTTGGCATCGAACCGTTTGGCAAGCTTTTCACCCTGATACTGCAAATACGACTGCACCTGAAAAAGCGGGCCTTTATGCTGATGCTCCCTACCAAAACGCTGCACAAACTGCGCGTGCGAGCGGTAGGTTATCATGGCCATCATTCGGGCTGACGCGATTCCTTTTTTCGGCTCTGCGCCGGTTTCGTAGTAGCCGCCATTCCAGTTTGCATCGGCAAAAATGGCGGCACGCTGAGCTTCGCTTATGCCAATCGCCCAGGGCTCATGACGCGCACCGGCTGCGATTACTGCGGCCTTTTTTACTCTGTCGTCTGTAAGCACAAATTCCAGTGCCTGCATTCCGCCCATCGATCCCCCGACAACCAAATCGATGCCGTTAACACCAAGTTCATCCATCAAGA
Organism: Balneolia bacterium; assembly: GCA_003567135.1. GTDB lineage: Bacteria > Bacteroidota > Rhodothermia > Balneolales > Cyclonatronaceae > PXAI01. Next base: position 7,314 of record PXAI01000273.1, read on the forward strand.
GTTGCTGCGCTCTGACATAATCCCTGATGGTCAGTTCAGGGAAATCAGCGCGATACGGTTTTCCGTTTTGAGGATTCAGGCTGATGGGCCCCGTTGAGCCGTAGCAGCTGCCGGGTACATTTACGCAGATTACAAACCATCTGGGATCGCCCAGAAATGAATCCTCGATAAACAGCCCCGGAAACCACTCCTCAGCGGCGGCGTGACCGGTGAGCGCGTGACATATCACGACGACATTATCACGTGTCCGGTTTAGCTTTCCGTACGTTTTATAGGCCAGTTCCAGTTTAGGGATTAGATCCCCGTTTTCAGTCTGAAACGGGCTTTCAAAAACATGCGATTTCACGCCGCGCTGCTGAAGTAGTGTGTTCATGGATTAGCTCAGTTCCGGGGTTTTTATTTCGGCGAATGCCTGCTCAAAGTCAGCCGTGATGTCATCGATGTGCTCAATGCCAACCGAAACACGAATCAGTCCCGGATTCACGCCGGATGAAAGCTGCTCGGTTTCGGATAGCTGCTGATGCGTCGTTGATGACGGATGAATAACCAGCGTTTTGGCATCGCCAACATTCGCAAGGTGACTTGCCAGCTTTACGTTTTCAATAAAACTGCGCGCCGATTCGTATCCGCCCTTCACGCCAAAAGTAAGAACCGCGCCGAACCGGCCTTCATTCAGATATTTCAGCGCTTTCTCGTGATACGGATGATCTTCGAGTCCGGCGTAGTTTACCCACTCGACCGAGTCATGGTCACGCAGCCACTTCGCGAGCTTGAGCGCGTTTTCGCAGTGACGCTCCACTCTCAGCGACAGCGTTTCGAGTCCCTGAAGAAGCAGAAAGCTGTTGAACGGCGACTGTGACGGGCCAAAATCACGCAGGCCTTCCACTCTGGCGCGGATGGCAAAGGCGATGTTTCCAAACGGGCCGTCTTCACCGAACACTTCCCAGAAATTCAGGCCGTGATATCCGGGGGATGGCTCTGAAAACAGCGGGAATTTACCGTTGCCCCAGTTGAAGTTACCGGCATCAATAAGCACGCCGCCAACAGAGGTGCCGTGGCCGCCAATCCATTTGGTTGCGGACTCCACCACGATGTTCGCGCCGTGTTTGATCGGCTGAACGATGGCACCGCCGGCACCGAAGGTATTGTCCACAATCAGCGGAATTCCGTGCTTACGGGCCAGCGCGCTGAGTCCTTCAAAATCGGGAATATTATTCCGGGGATTACCAATCGACTCCACGTAAATGGCTTTCGTGTTTTCATCGATTTTGGCCTCAAATGCCGCCGGATCATCCTCTTCCACAAAGTTTACGCCAATACCAAGTCGCGGCAGAGAAACCTTGAACTGGTTGTAGGTTCCTCCATACAGGTTGCTGGTGGCAACGATATTGTCGCCTGCCTGCGCAATGGTGATAATGGCCAGAAACTGCGCGGCCTGACCTGATGATGTAGCAACCGCAGCCACACCACCTTCCAGCGCGGCAATGCGTTTCTCAAACACATCATTGGTTGGATTCATGATGCGGGAATAGATGTTACCAAATTCTTTCAGCCCAAAAAGCGAGGCTGCGTGTTCGGTATCATCGAAAACGTAGGATGTGGTCTGGTAAATGGGAACCGCACGGGAATTTGTCGTTCCGTCGGGTTCCTGACCGGCGTGTAACTGAAGTGTTTCAAACCGGAGATTGTCGGGTAATTTGTTATTACTCATGGTTTTGTATTGATTTGGGTGTATAAAAAAAGCCTCTTCCGGGGAAAAATCGGAAGAGGCTTTACATTTATACATCCTTCAGAACAATCTTCCGGATGGTAAAAAGTGGTCTCTTCTCATCTTTCCCTCGGGTTAACCGGGGCAGGAATTAGCACCTGGCCCCCGAACTGAATCGGGGCGGTTGCTAAGGCTTCACAGGGCCTGATCCCTCTGCCTTTCTCGATAAGAATCGAAGTAAATAAAGAACTGAAACAAAAAACCCTCCGTACTACAGGGAGGGTTCAGCATGTGCAAAAAGACCAGTGAACCCTGCTATTAGCAGCGCATACAACAGTTGGTCATATTTGCACGTGAAAAATTCATGTTCAATTATAGCATGATAAATTGATTCTTGTCAAGTTTTTTTATTCATTCACTTTAAACCATGCTGTGCAGTTAGTTAATGTCTGTTTGGGATATTTTTTTAACGATCATTTTTTCGCCGGTTAATATTAAAAATTGTCGAACTACGCGAAATTTTCTGCTGATTCTTTAAACTGATTTAACTTCGGAAACTGCCCCGCCGCTTGTATCTTATCTCTGATAATTCGCTTTACAGAATTGAACCTTCGGGTTGAATTGCCCTACCAATTTCATGTTAAGTCAGCTTCTTCCTACCAAAAAATTTGCTTTAACCTTCCTTCTTCCGGCACTGATTCACATTGTGGCGGGTGTTCTGATTTTATGGCATTATCACCTGAACGGCGCTCTCCGCTGGGAAGCAATGCCCATTCATTTCCTTATTGGCGCTTCTTTTTTTGGTTTAATGACCGGCTTATCCGTTTTGTTTTACAGGATTCAAATTATTAGAAAACGAACCTCAGCCCTCATTTCGGGATTACTCATTATCGCCGCTGCAGTCTGGTTCATTATTCAGCATTTCACAAGTTTTATCGGGTATTTATTCTGGTCGGATGAGGTCACCTTCAGCCGCCTATTCGAATACCTGCCCCACCTTACTACGCTGCTTGATCATCTTGGATTTTCTGTGATTGCGTTCACCTTAAGCGCGATTATTATAATTCTGCTGCTAATTGTTGGCTACTTTTTTTGGTGCAGATCTGTTTACAGATATCTGACCCGGTTCACGTTTATCTCACCAAAATTATCCAATCGAGGTGTACTCATACTGACCGCAATCTCAGCAATCCCGCTGATTTTCTACGCTTTTTCCATTCACTCAAATAAGATGCTGAGCCTGAGAGGCGAGCCTTTTGCCGATGCCTTTCGATCGGGCCACGTGTTTGATCTTCGTTTCAAACCCACAAATCCTGATTTGTCCATACACATCAATTCGAGGGAGAACTTCAGGGATAGTCTGCCGGTGGAGTTTGACGAGAAACACGTTATTCTGATCATGATGGACGCCGGCCGCGCTGATCACATGTCGGTTTACGGGTACGATCGCCCTACGACGCCTTTTCTTGATTCCCTGATGTCAACGGGACATCTTCTGAAAACCTCTTTTGCCGTTACGCCGTGTCCGCAGAGTGAGTGTGGCATCACGGCCATGCTGTCGTCACAGTTTTATCCGAGGGTGCATCAGGCCAGCTACACCATGCAGGAAGCCATGCACGATCTCGGCTATCAAACGCATTTTATTCTTTCAGGAGATCATTCGCGGGTTTTCCCGTTTATGAGACGATTTTACGGGGATTATCTCACATCTTTTTATGACGGAATGATGTCGGGCGAGTACCCGAACAATGATCAGCTTGTGCTGGATTACCTGAAAGAAGTGCTCGGAAGCCAGGAGGAACTTCCGCCTTCAATGTTTTATCTGCATTTAATGAGCACGCATTTGGTAAGCGCCCGGTATCCGCAGTATCAGTACTTTGAACCGCACGATTTCCGCAGACAGATTCCCACTATGGCCAAAGGCCGGCACACGCCTTTAACGGATGATGAACTCCAGCTTATCCGAAATAATTACGACAACGGCATGCTCCAGACAGACAGCTTTATCCGCAGAATTTTTGAGCAGCTTGATGAGCGTGGCATTCTGGATAACGCGGTGGTGATCATCACATCGGATCACGGCGAGGCACTGGGCGACAGAGGGTTATTTGGCCACGCGCAGCACATCCATTTTTCTACAATAAACATTCCTCTTCTGGTTTACGACCGTTCAAAAGAACTTTCCGAGGATCACTTCAGGCCCGCTTTTGGCAATCTGATCGACATCCCCACAACCGTTTTCTCCCGTCTCGGACTGATGATTCCCGGCAGCTGGGAAGGCGTCAATTTACTGGAAGAAACGCGAACGGTTTCGCATCATCTCAGCACGTTCCATTCAGGAAATCAGAGCGTGATTATTCATCATGAAGATCAGTTTTTTATGCTGGATTACAGCCGTCCGGATTCAAAAGCTACCGTTTACAATTTAACAGAGGATCCCATGCAGGAAGAGGATTTATGGGATAGTATAGATCCGGATATTTTGGAGAGGTTGATTGAGGCGTATAATGAGGAGTTTGAGCCGACCTTGTAACAGCAAACCTCAAACACTAATTTGATATAATTTAGGTTACATTGTAAGTATCTGTATAAAACTCCTCCGATATGAAAAGACTTATCGCTCTTTTTTTGATCCTTTTAATTCCGTCTGCTGCTGCTTCACAGAATATCTACTTCCCGCCTCCTGCAAATTTCTTGTGGGAGACATCAGATCCATCTGAACTGGGCTGGGATACCGGAAAGCTCGACGAACTTGTTCAGTGGCTGGGTGAACAGGATACCAAAGCATTTATAGTCCTGAAAGACGGAAAAATAGCGGTGGAAGAATACTATGAGGATTTTGGAAGACAAAGCCCGTGGTACTGGGCATCGGCCGGCAAAACGGTTACGGCCTATCTTATTGGCGTGCTTGAAAAAGAAGGATTGATCGATATTCATCAGCCGGTTTCGGAATATCTTGGCACAGGCTGGACTTCCCTTCCGCAGGACAAAGAAGATCTGATTACCGTTTGGCACCAGCTTACCATGACAACCGGCCTGGAATACGAAGTGGACGACCAAAGCTGCACGCTGCCGGAGTGCCTGATTTACCGTGAGAACGCCGGGGATCAGTGGTACTACCATAATGCACCGTACACGCTTTTAACGCACGTTATTGAGGTGGTCACCGGTGAAGATTTGAATGACGTGCTCGACTCCGCTTCAGAAGATATTCCCGGATTCAATGCCACCTATGTTGATGGCATCATGAGTGAATATAACCGCGTGGTTTTCAGCAGAGCACTGGATATGGCGCGTTTCGGGCTGCTGATGAGTCAGAACACTTCCTGGGACGGAGCTGCGCCAACGCTTGAGGAAGATTTTTATGAAGCTTCCATCACTCCGTCACAGGATCTGAATCCATCCTACGGATATCTGTGGTGGCTGAACGGGCAGGAATCATTTATTCCACCCTCCTTCCCAAACTCATTTCCGGGTCCGCTTGTTGATTCTGCTCCGTCTGACATGGTATCCGCTCTCGGGCTGAATACGCAGATGCTGAGCATCGTACCATCCGAAGGCCTGGTAATTGTGCGTATGGGAGATGATCCGGGATCGCTCTTCCCGTTTCAGGAAGAGTTCTGGGAGCGCATAAACGAAGTATTGCAAACGACGACATCCACAGATCCTGAAACGCCAAAAGGATTCAGGCTGGATCAGAACTATCCGAATCCGTTCAACCCGTCAACCATCATTTCATTCGAAATTCCTGAGACATCGCACGTGAAACTGCAGGTATTTGATGCCACCGGAAGATTGATTTCCACCCTCTCTAACGGGATTAAATCTGCCGGAAATCACAACATTAACTTTGATGCATCCGGCCTGTCAAGCGGCGTTTTTCACTACCGGCTACAGGCTGATGGCGTTGTATTGAGCCGAAGTATGATGCTGGTGAGGTGATGCGGGAGGAAATCGCAGAGTGCGCAGAGTTGCACAGAGAAAGAGCCCTTCCGAAGCAGTCAGGGAAGGCGCGAACCGGCCATCCTGAATTCAATAATTCTGAATTTTGAATTACTTCACCAGCATCATTTTCCTCGTCTGCACAAAGCTGCCTGCCGTGAGGCGATACAAATACACCCCGCTGGCCAGTCTGGAGGCGTCAAAACTGACGCTGTGCGTCCCGGCGTTTTGGGTGCCGTTTACGAGCGTGGCTACGCGTTGCCCCATTACATTAAAGACATCAAGCCGTACGTTCGCCGCTTCGGGCAGATCATACCGGATCTGTGTGGTGGGGTTGAACGGGTTTGGATAGTTTTGGTCAAGGGCGAACCTTCGTGGCAAGTTTAAATCCTGGTCGTTGAAACTTGTTGCCAGCTGGCCTGCCAGAATAAAACGTGGTAATTCTTCCGTTTCCATCGGAGCGGCCATATCTGCCACTCGTTCCAGTGGATTCCCCGCATCCGGCGGACTCATCAGCCCGGCTTCATTCAGCTCGAACTCATAATCCATCCCGGCCTCGAGGCGAAGCATACTTCCTGTGTGGGTATCGTGGAGGGTCAGTTCAATACCGGGCTGAACCGTAAAGTGGGTGACTTCCAGCCGGTAAAACCCGGGGCGTGTTGCCTGAACGATGACCGGAATCTCCACGCTACCGATATCTTCAGGAAAATGTCCGATATCGAGTAATTCATCTCCTTTCATAGCGGCAACAACCGCATGATCAGCCGACATAGGAGCGAGCTGAAGCGCATCCCCGCTGATTCTTTCATCCATATTACCCTGATCGCTGAATCGCAGCCAAACCGAGTTGGCCAAACCCTGACCAGCAAGCTCTATGCGAACCCTGTTTTCAGGTATGCCGTCAAACAACCCGGCACCCGCGCCTGCGCTTACAGATTTAACGGCGTGAGTAAAGTCAGCCTGAAACGGCCCTGCCGTGTTTTCGTTTTCTATAAAAAAGCCCTGGAACGGGGCAATAAGCCCGTCGGTCAGATCTCCGGTTCCTGCACTCCAGGTTCGCCAGCTGCCCACCGGAGTATTATCAGCGGTACCGCCACTTCCGTCGGTTGCTACTGGATCCCAAACATATACCGTATTGCGAAGGCCTGTAGTGCCGGCTTCGTCCAGCAGCGCTTGGAAACTTACGGCTGCCGTAAAGGGGTTTCCAAAAAGGGTCCATCCGTCTGCGTTTATATTTACCGGTGGTGAAGGCTGAGGCCCGAACTCCGTACCGGATATCTCAAACGTTTTGGGGAAGGAATCACTTTCTCCATCGTAATTGTCATCTGCAAATACGTACACCAGATATCCCTGCGCGGCCGTTGCCGCCGGTGTCAGGTCGGTAACAGGAACCCAGTCGGCCTGGTCGCGTCCTTCAGTAGCGGGATCCCAGCGATATACGTTTGGCTGACCGTTTTCGGTATCGGCACCATTCGCTCCCTGCGTCCAGATCGGAGCCAACAGTTCCTGCAGGCTGACACCAATTGGCGTTGAAACGTAACGCCAGCCCGGTCCACCTTCCAGATTACGGCGTATCGTAAACTCAGGATTTGAAGAACCCATATTATTAAACATACCGCCACTTTCAATAAGTAAATGATCATCGCTTTCCAGGCTGACATCGCCATGAACCGTAAGAGATGCACCGCCCGATATAATAAGCTCTTTTTCGGCCTCCACAAGAAGATTACCGCCAACTGCCAGAAATGCATCGCCGCCCGAGCCAATTATGGCAGATTCGGTTATGGTTACATCTCCCGATACATTAAGCCCCGTGCCATCAGGAAGATCCAAATCTGTAAGGATACTTAAATGATCCGTATTCAGGTCCACATCTCCGGAACCAATTATATCGCTGAGTCGGTAGCGAATCAGAACCACACCAGAACCTCCGGCACCGCCGGGAGCGTTAGTTTCGCCGTGTCCGCCTCCTCCGCCTCCGCCGCCGGTTGCGGGCATACCCGTCTGACCGGGTTCGTACCCGTTCCCTCCGCCGGAGCCACCGCCGCCAATACCACCTGTTCCACCCGAATGAGCCATGATGCCTCCCCCACCGCCGCCGCCGCCGCCGGCAAAGTAGCCGTTATCACCTACCGCGGTACCAAACCAGCCGGAAAAATCACCGCCTGCACCACCGTCGCCGGGAGCGTAATACGGAGTGGATCCGATCTGGCCGGGCGCGCTAAAACCACCACCACCGCCACCACCGGTACTTGTCGGGCTCGAGCCTCCTGCTATGGCGCCACCACCATCCTGGCCCTGACCGGGCACAGCGGAGCCGCCATCACCGTTTTGGTTTCCGCGTCTTCCGCCGCCGCTGCCGCCGTCAAGCTGATCAATGTTCGAGTTGGATCCTCCTCCGGCGCCACCACCGGTTGCGCTGAATCCGAAAGCCTGACTGTTTTGACCACGGTTACCATGCAAATTGCTGCTGCTCGGTGCCCCCGCCCCGCCGTTTCCCACAATAATCGTGTAGGTATCAGCCGGGTTTACTGAAAATGGTGTGCCGGAAGGGTAGTTGGTAACTACTCCGCCGGCACCTCCTGCGCCACCATGGCGGGATGCACCACCCCCGCCACCGGCAACAATCAAATAATCAACTTCATTTACTCCGGCAGGCGGGCTCCACTCGTAGCTACCAGGCAAGGAAAACTGTTCAATAACATACTGCGTTCCGTCAATTGTGGTAATCTGAGCCTCGATGGAAGATGGATCAGATGTTTCGGGTTCTGGCGGGGAATGCTGCCACAGCAGGTGCGGGTACCCATCATTGATATCGGGGTGTATGCCCCAGACGTCATCAAAATCCCAGGGGTCATCCAGCCCATCAGTATCGGTATCGGTAAAGGTTGCAATATCCTTCATCTGGGCGGTGGTTTTGCCGGTTCCTCCATTTGACACGGTTTGCACGGAGGTATCGGTATCCCAGAATGAGTTGGAAACCGAGTCAGGACCAGAACCAACAAGGCCACCAATTAGATGAGTACCAGTACCAGTACCAGTAACCATGCCCGTACTGTAAGAGTAGGAAATGGATCCCGCCTGATTAAATCCTATAAGACCGCCGACTAAAACAGAACCGGTAACCACAGTTCTGCTGTAGCTGTTGGAAACACCAGCTCCAACATTATGACCAATTAGACCGCCTACTGGATAGTTTGCTGATGATACCAATCCCGTACTGTAAGAATTGGAAACCGTGCCAGCACTTCGACCAACCAGCCCTCCCACTATCATACTACCATATACATCTACATCTTCAAGCCCTATATTGGAAAGTTGAGCAGCAGCGCCTATTCGGCCAAACAGACCGACGGTGTCTGTGCCGCCGCGGTCAATGTAAAGATTACTGATAACAAACTCGCTGCCATCATAACTTCCTGTGAAAATGCCTGTAGGCGTCCATCCGTTACCGCCGTCCCAATCTGTTATGGGCGGAACTGCATCGGCAAAATCAATATCAGCGGTTTGTATGTAGTGTTTATCCCACTCGCCGGAATTTTGACTTATCCAGTAGAGGTTTTGCCAAGTTTCGATGACGTAAGGATCGCCGGCCGAACCAGCCGCATCACCAAAGTTTGGTGGTGGGATTGCATCTTGTGCATGTGAATTGCCCCATAAAAAAATGAATAATGCAATGATTAGTGGTAGTTTTTGTTTCATAATCTTTTTTTCCAATTTAATAGGTGTTGACTGAGCAGAGGTGTTTCGGCCAGGCTTTCCCAGCGGTCTTTAGACAAGAGGTTGGGCTGCGCATGGGAAGAAAGTGCTACGCCCACCGAAAGCAAAAAAACAGAATGAAAGAATAAACGTAGAATGAAAAACAGGTTGAGTATATAAACAAACGTTTCATAAACTGATCCTCCTTTAGGGTGCATTGTTTCGACACGGAACGGGTATCTGTTCTAAACCTACACCCTGGAGATATCACAAACGTGTCAATCGCTGTACGAAACGTGTCAATTTTGTCTGAAATGAGCTTGAAAGCGGAAAAAGCGGTTCACAGAGTTGCCCGGAGTAAGAAAAGGTTGAACTGCTAAGCTTTACGAAGAGAGACAAAGAGGTTAAGAGGGTTACGCAGAGATGCTCAAAACGAAATAACAATCATCCGCAAAACTTTTCGGTTTAAAATTGCCCGGATAACGGTAGAGTTACCTGAAAAATGAAGGGAAAATTATTTGCATTATTTAACACATCTAATAAATTAAGTGAGGTTCACATAAATTTTTAACTGCTATGAACAAGCTAAGATTTGTTGTCTTTATTTTCGTATTAGGTACACTTACTCCGGTGTTTTGGCTTGCACATGGCCAGCACGGCGGGCTGGACTACTTTTCCCGCTATATCGCAGAACCTCCTTTTGAGGTATTTTTGCCGGATGAGCATTATGACGGATCGCGGCAAAACTGGAGTGCCCATCAGATGGATGACGGCCGGATGCTTTTTGCCAACTCCGGCGGATTGCTGCTTTATGACGGAACCGGATTTCAAAATCTGAGTGATACCTTGAATCTGCGGGATATCATCGAAACAGATACCGGCGAGATATACCTAAGCGGCAACCAATTCTTTGGCAGGCTTGAGACCCGCAGTGCAGGGCGCTGGCATATCGAATCCCTGTCAGATCATCTTCCGAAGCACAGCGGCCCACAGGTTGCCTGGCAGCTTACCCAGCTTGATGGCAACTTATATCTGCGCTATTCATTAGGGTATATAGTGTTCAACCCTGAAACAAAAGAATCGGCGTACCATCCGTTCATTATGGATGAAGAGCAAACGGGCAGCAATTCTTTTTTAGAAATCAACAATCGTATTCTGGCTGTTCTCGGAAACAGAGATCTGGTTGAAATTACAGATTCAGGCACAGAGCATGTGCACCAGCTGCGTGATTCGGCTGCCCGACATTGTTTATTGTTGCCTTACTACGGAATAAGGGATCAACTCGATCAGCCGACTGCTATTCTTAACGCCGGCGGGATGTTCTTCACTTTTAATACCACGGACGAAAACATAGACTTATTTACCACGATTAATGAGGCGGATTATCCTGATCTTTTTCACCTTTTGATGCATGACACGCCTTATAGTTCATCTCTTTTATCTTCTGGATATAAAGCCATGTATACAGTACGGGGTGGTGTACTATTTATGGATGACAAACTTCAGCGCATTCTTCATTTGAATAGTGATAAAGGGCTGCCATCAAACACCGTATTAAGTATGTATGAGGATCGCCAAGGCGGTGTATGGCTAATGACCGGAAAGGGGCTTGTGCGGATAGATTTCCACTTCCCTTACTGGAAAAGCGTGGTGGACCGTGAGATGAACGGGCCGGTTTATCAGGTTCGCTTCGCAGATGAAGATCTGATGGTTACAACACTTGAAGATGCCTATTTTATTACCTCAAACGGAATTCTTGACTCTGGTTCTGATGCTGAAATTCTTAGCAGCAGACACAACGCTGATGTTTTATTTGACGATGGAATCAGGCGAATAATCACTACCGTTCAACAGCAGCGGTTATTTTCAGTCATCAACCGCAGATTTGAGCCTGTTGAAAACGGGGTATTATGGGCAGAAGAAATGCACGGGACCCTTACAAATGACAACTACCCCGGATATATCATTATACCTGCGACATCCGGAGTATTTTATTCATATCTGGAAGCCGACGGCGATAAGGTCTACACCGATGGCTTAATGAAACTGCCGCAACCTGAAGGAAGTTATACTAATGCTTTTTTTGACAATCACGGGGACTTATGGGCATTAAGAAACGGATATGAGTATGTCAGGTTTTTTTCGGATGATGGCTCCGGTTCAATCCTGAATAATCCTGAAAGGGTCCGTTACCAGATTTTTCCTGCTGATGATGATGAGCTGCCCCATCTGAGCAGTGCCGCTTTCTTCGGTAAAAACTTGAAGTTCTTTCCTGAAAACGAACCCGTGGCGTATCAAATTAAAGCATCCGCCGACAGAAGCCTGGATTTTACTTCCGACGATTTCAAAAAGGCTTCATTCCCTTATAAAGTCTCTTCCTTTCATAATAAAGTGGAGTTGGAGAACACTCACTTATACGTAGCCATCCTTGATGGCGAAGACCTGTCTGTATTTACAAAACCAGATGGTACCCTTGAAGTATCTCCCTTTTTAAACGCATACGGCGCATTGTTCAGGCATACATTTTCATCCGACGTTAAGGATGGCAGAAAAGTGTTATCAGGAAATAATGGCATGATGGTTTTTCAGGAAGAACTGGTGGAGTTCTATCAGCCTTCTCTTGGTTTTATACCATCAATAAGGCGTGTTTACAGCTCTGCTGATTCGGTTTATTATTCGGGGTCAACTCCGGAATTTGAACCTCCCTCTTTCGCATATGATAACAATCAGTTTCGTTTTGAATTTGCTACGGGTGTGCCCTCTTTCGGAGGAGTAAACTCAGCGTTTCAAACCAGGCTCATTCCTAAATACCCTGAATGGAGTGACTGGAGCAACAGAAACGTTCGTGAATTTACGTCACTGAGTCCGGGTAACTATACATTTGAAGTGCGGGCACGTCTGCGCGACGGTTCTGTCAGCGAGGTGAAAACATACTCGTTTTCTGTAATCACTCCCTTTTATCTGAGCACGCTTGCCTGGATATTATATTTTTTGGGTTTTGTACTGGTCATATTTCTGTCTTCCAGAAAAATATCTGATTACAGAAATAAACAAACCATGCAGCGCATGCAGGCTGAGCAGGCTGAAGAACTCAGGAAAATTCAGCAGCTGCGATCCCGTTTATTCTCCGAAATTTCGCACGAGCTAAGAACACCGGTTACGCTCATATCTGCCCCTCTCCAGAACCTGATCCATACTAAAAAGCTTCCGGAAGATTCAGAAAGGCAAATCCAAATTGCCCTCAGAAACTCAGAACGTATGACTGATCTGATAGAGCAGATCTCTGACCTGAACAGGCTTGAATCATCCAAACTTAATCTGTTTCGTGAAACATTTGATGCCGGGGTATTTATCCGGGTGCTTGTGCAGTCGTTTACAAGCCTCGCAGACTTTAATGGCCTCAAGTTAACTGAGTCGTTACCTGATCAGCCTTCGCTCATTTATGCTGACAAAGATAAGTTCGAAAAAATTATCACCAACCTTTTGGCAAATGCCATAAAATTTACTCCTAAAGGCGGAAGCATCCTGGTTAGCTTACAAAAAGAGACGAATCAGTGGTTGATAAAGATTTCTGATACCGGAATTGGAATCGAAGAAAATTTTCAGAAAACTATTTTTGACCCTTTTGTTTCCCTCGGAAATTCAGATAAGCAGTTTAGAAACGGACTTGGTATCGGGCTGATGATTACTAAAGAATACACTGAACTTCACGGAGGTGAAATATCAGTGGAAAGTAAGCCCGGAGAAGGCAGTACGTTTGGGATAAGGCTTCCCTCCGATCTGCCTGAAAATGCCGGTAACGAAAACACGCGCATCCCGATTAACAATGCTGCTCAAAAAAAACCTGATTTAATTCACGAGCCAGATGAAAAATCTGTTACCGGTGAAAAGAAAATTTTACTTGTAGAAGATAATCATGAGCTCAGGCTCTATATTCGGGAGCAGCTAAACAATGCAGGCTATGATGTTGATGTAGCTAAAAACGGCCGTGAAGCTCTGAAAAAGCTTTCGGATGATCTGCCTGATTTGATTATCAGCGACATCATGATGCCTGAAATGGACGGAATGGAGTTACTTCGTGAATTAAAACAATCAGAGCAGCTCCGAAACATTCCGGTGATATTTTTATCCGCCAAGGCCGACCTCGAAGGCAGGCTTGATAGTTTCAGGCTTGGGGTTAATGACTATCTGATAAAACCATTTAATCTGCAGGAACTGCTGGTTCGTATCAACAACCTGATCACCTTCAGCGAGGAGCGAAAAAATGCAGTAACAGAAGATGATACTCAGCTTTCAACTCCTAAAAATGATAACGAGTTGATCCGTAACCTCAGGGCATTGATCGAGGAGCGAATCAGCGAGAAAGACCTGAATCTGGAAGCCATAGCGCCTGAACTGGCCATGAGCCGCAGTTCTCTGTACAGGCATATCAAAAAAGAAACCGGCCTTTCCGCTGCCGCATTTGTTCGTGAAGTAAAGCTTCAATACGCCAGAGCTAATCTGGAACGCGGAGACTACTCAACGCTCAAAGAGGCCGCTCTCTCAATCGGCTACACCCACAGCGGATATTTTTCCAATTTGTATGAGCAGAGATTTGGTACGCGCCCAAAGCTAACGTAATGGCATGGGAATACATCCCGTGGTTAACTTTACGGCCAGTCCGGTATCTCTGGCGGCTGATTAACGTTTCGAAACTGTGGCGCCTGATAGTTGATATTCCGACGCACGGTGTTGGTGCCGCCAAAGAGCGCATTCAGAACTGATGCCGCATCAAATACGAGATCAGTCGGGGAAACACCCGTTCGTGCAAATTCGGCATAACGTTCCCGTTGAAAATCCGACATTATTCCTTCCGGAGGCGTTATTGAACCGACCGAGAATTGTGATGGCGTAAACTGCGAATCAAACCTGAAATCACTTTCCCCATCCTCCGAATAAAACAGACTCAACCTTTCCTGAAATTCTGCCGGTAAAGGCTGAGACATCAAACTTGGCGTTTTAGATTCCTGCTGACTTATCCCGGAATCCTCAGATATAATGTCTTGTGCATTTGTATTTGATGCATAAAAAATGAAGATGAGTACAAACGGAATCACCCTCAGGTAATCAGTAGTTGCTCTGAATTTTCTGTTCTGTATCATGATTATCCTAAATTTAATTATCTCCTGCTAATTCATAACCGGCCTGACTTAAAAATGTTCCTGGTAAACTACAATAAAATCATCTAAAATCTCACAATCTGATACATTTTCAATCGCTGATGGACGGTCGTGAACATCACCTTGAGTACCACAACTACGGGAACGGAAAACAAAATTCCCCAGAAACCAAAGAGCATTCCGCCTCCAAGCACAACTAAAATTACTGCAATAGGATGAAGATCGGTTGCATTGCCTAATATCAGCGGTTTAAAAGCTACATTATCGATAAGCTGGACCAATATGGCACCAATAGCGGTAAACATGATAATATTGTCGTCGTTTACAAATCCCATGATGCTTTTCACGTCCTCTACGATGAGAGCGTAAAATATGCATAACACGATTCCGGAAGCTGATCCTACCACCGGGACAATATTCAGCAGCGCGCATGCAAGTGCAATCAAAACCGAAGCGCTGGTGCTGAAACCAAGAAGCATCAGCACAACCAGATAGCAGGAAAAAACGGCCGCCATTTCAAGCAGAATTCCCCTCAGATAATGACCTATTGCTTTGTCTACATTTCGTAGCGAAGTGAGCGTCATTTCGAAATAGATATTGGGAACTGCAGCAACAAGCTGCTTGACCAAAGCGCCTCTGCTAATCAGGAAATACATGAAGAATACGGGCATCAGAAGCCAAATTACGATTGAATTGGCAAGGGTAAGCAAAATAGATCCGGATTCGGTGGGATCACCTGCTGAGCGCCCTGCAAAACGAAAGCCTTCATTGGATAATGTTTCGTGAAGAATTTCCCCTGTCGCGTATACCGGTAACCCAAGATTCGCTTCCTGGTACTTTTTCAGCCGATCATATCGTATGATTTCCGAATCGGTATGATTTTCAATTGCCCGGCTGAAGAGTTCGCGCTCATCCTCGTTCAGGGCGATAAAGCTGTTGACGTAGTCCATTGCAGGATCGGTTTCAAAACCGATGGTATTGTGAAGCCAGCCCGGCCCGTCGAGTTCCGGCGTCAGCTTCATGATATCCTGATACCGGTCATTTAGCTTGTATAAAGCCGTTACACGAAGTTCAAGCTGCTGTTCACGATCCGGAATCTGACTTTGGATAAACAAAAACGCAACGAGCAGCGAGGAAAACAGAATAGCCACAAGCATTAAAATCCCCAGCATGTGCGGAATTCCATACCTGGTGAACCGGTTTACAACGGGGATGTAAACGTAGGCTAACAAAGCGCCAAATACGATGGGCAGTAACAGCGAGCTTAATGTCCAGATCAGGAATATTGTCACGGCGAGTCCCAGAAACAGCAGGGATCTTTTGTATGCTTTAGTCCGCTCGGTTGTTTCGCGTCCGGCTTCTGTAAGGGTTTGCATATCAGTGCTTCAGTTTGGCATTCGACATTTTGAGCCTGTTCCCGATGATGATGGAAAGGTTACGATAAAGTTTGGCCGCGATTTGAGGATCAGAATCAATCAGATCATCAATATTACCCTTAAAAAATGCGATCAACTGCGTGGGCCCTTTCGTGATGGCAGATGCTGAGCGCGGCTTCTCATCCAGAATTGAAAGTTCGCCAAGGATATCACCCGGATTCAGTTCCGTTATCACAACAGGCGGATCGCCCGGATTTACAATTCTTAAGGCGCCCTCTTTTACGATATACAATGCAGCGCCGGGCTGTTCCTTTTTAAACACCTCCTCATCGGGATCATACGTCCGGTAATGAATCAACGGACTGATACGCTTAATTTCCCGAAGAGAAATCCCCTGAAACAACTGCGTGCGAAGCAAAAAAGCCTCAACATCAGTAACATCCCCCGGCGAAAAAACCTTCTTTAGTCCAGACCATAATGGTGCAATCATGACTCGATTTATTTTTGATGAATATTGCCGTTAACCACAAAAGCCTTTACACTTTTAAGAAAAGTAATAATGTGTAGTTATAAATAAATCACGTGTTTATCACGTGTGGGGATAGCTTTTGAGATCGCCAGTAGCCGGTTGAAACCGGCTCTGGTGATATACCCATCTCCTCAGTTCACTACCAATCCATATTCCTATCAACAACTGAGGGTTTTAACCCTCACATAAGGCCATTGAAACCAGCTTCCAAACAAACCGTATCTCATAACAGAGTTTTATTCAACCCGTGCCATTTTATACATTCCGGAGTTCTTATATTTCTTCCAACAGTAGATTCATGAAAAGATTCCTCGCCTTCTCTTTAGCTGCTATATTACTGGCGGCCACCATCATCGAGTTTCTCGGCCACCGGATTTCAGATGCAGATTTCGGAGGATTAGATCTGCTGAGCGCATCTTTTTTGTTCAGTGCGCTTCAAACTGCCGCCGGGGCTGCCGCAGTGGGATTCATGTTTGCAGGAATTGGCTACATATTAAACCGTATCGCCGGTAAAACCAGAGTTTCGCTGATTATTTTGTGGAACACGGGCTCCCTTCTCTTTCTGCTGATTATGCTGCTTCTTGTGCTTTGGGCTCCATGATCTTACCCCTGACCTGCACCAGCTTCTTTCTTTAGCGTGAAGTAAAACGTGCTCCCTTTTCCCGGCTCAGATTCCACCCAGATATTTCCGGAATGCTGTTCCACAATTTTTTTACAGATGGCGAGGCCGAGTCCCGTTCCGCGGTAATTGCCTTCAGTATGAAGTCGCTGAAATACCTGAAATATTTTTTCGAAATGTTCGCCATTTATTCCGATCCCGTTATCGGCAATACCAAATTTCCATACTGAATCGGTTCCGTTTTGTGAAATCGCGATTTCGGGTGATCTATCCGGATGACGATATCGTAACGCATTGGTGATCAGATTTTGGAAAAGCAGATGTATCTCATACTCAAGACCATAAATTTCCGGTAAATCAGGATACGTTATGGAGGCATTATTTTCACTGATGATTTTTTTCAGCTCAATTTCAAGATTTCCCACCAGCCGGTTTAAATCTACTGATTTTCTCTGATCCATATTCTGTCCGATTTTGGAATAAACCAGCAAATCCAGAATAATGAGCCGCATATTTTCAGCTCCGTCCATGGCGTAGTCAATATAGGTATGGGCCTTCCCATCAAGTGTATCCCCATATTTTTTCTTAAGCTGCCTCATGAATGAGCTGATCATCCTAAGGGGCTCCTGCAAATCCTGAGATATGGTGCGCGTGAAGTTTTCGAGCTCGGAATTCGATTGCCTCAGACGGGTATTGTAATCCTCGAGCTGGATTTTAGATTTTTCCAGGTCACTCGTTTTTTTATCCACAAGTTCCTGCAGTCTTTTGGGCTCACTGGCAAGATATGCCACAAATAATGCCAGCAGTAAGGAAAACAGCAACCCGGCACCGGATATAACCAATCCCTGCCATAAATACGACGGATTGCTGAGCTTCACATTGATATTCCAGTTGCCCAGCGGGATAAATCCAGAATGGACAAGCCCGCTTTCAAACAGCTCATCGTTCGTGAAAAACGGGATCGGGGAACCATCCTCCTGCTTATAAATCTGATAAATGAATCGACCTGTAATGCCTGAGGAATCAAGCGAAAGCGCACTGTAAATCGTTTCCAAATGGATAACAACCGCAGAAAAGCCATATAAATCGCCGTTTTTGATTACAGGATACCGGCCTACAACACCAATGCCACCCTGAATAAGTTCGATCGGCCCCTCGAAATAAAGGTCACCTCTTTCAAGAGCTTTCATAGCCCCCTGCTTGTGCGATCGTTGTTCCATCACACGATATCCGATTGTTGGCTCATTACCTTCACGCGGATAGGTATCGACAATCGAGCTGCCAACCACATATTGCAGCGCATCTATAAATGGATTCTGAGCAACGAGCTCCCGCGAAACGGAAGTAAAGTTTTCATCAACAAGATCATTCTCCATCAGATAAGCAAGAATGCGAGTTGCCGTAATACTGTGATTCAACGATTCCAGCAGCTTCGTTTTCACATTGACCGCCTCCTGCTCCACCAAAAGCTGTTCGTTAGCCTTTTCGGTACCGGCGATTTTAAAGGCTATCACCTGAGTAATCAAAAGAGAAAGTAAAAAAACTACTATGGAGATTCTGACCGGAGTCATCACAATTCTGTTCTTTTGGTTTTTAGCAGATAACAGGCCGGGACAGACACAAAAGAATGTTCTTTTATCTCTATGCCTCGTATCCATTTAATTTCTGCCATGATGATATACCACCTTTTTAAGCTTTTATGCCTTTAAAATCTGAATTACACCTATAGTGGATAATTTCTTCAAACACATATTAAACATTCCTTAACAACCCGGCCAGACCACATTTCACAAACAAAACCTGCGCCACTGACCACCCTGGAAATTTCAACCTTTCACGTCTGATAAACTTTCGTATAATTACCTAAATATGCGATGCTCAGGATTGATAGTCAACTATTTTTGGGATGGGATTTTGGAGATGGGATTTTTTGGGGGGGTGCTGATAAAACCAGGGTAATCCCGTTTTAACTATTCTAATTATGCAGTTTCGTTCACGTTTTATGAGTAACTGATAATCTTTATTCTTCAATATGTTTTGACTTAATCAGACACATAAAAAAAGCCTTGTAAATCTAAAACTCACAAGGCTTTCTTCGTACCGGTGGTCGGACTCGAACCGACACTTCTTGCGAAACACGATTTTGAGTCGTGCGCGTCTACCAATTCCGCCACACCGGCAAAGAATGGAAACCCAAATATACGGGTTATCGAC
>PXAI01000319.1 GCA_003567135.1 Balneolia bacterium
GCACGCCCCGGGAGAACATCCCAGCGGCCAGACTAATGTTGATTTGCTTTTCCAGAACGGAGATGGCCAGGGCCAGCTGAATAATGATATCGATCCGCAGGATTTTAGTATTAATAAACTGGAGTACCAGAATAATGGCTCCTGGGCTATAAATGGACAAAAGCTTAGTTTAACACGTAACGGCAATTCCCACCCGATCATTTTTGTACAGGCAAGCGGCGTTCAGGAAATCAACGCTCCGGTTGAGTTTTTTAACGAACCGGGAAACTCAGGACCGGCCCGAATTTTTACGTCAAATGCCGGCTCAAGAGTTGAGCTGAATGAACTGCTGATTGGTGAAGGAATCACCGAAATGAGAATGGGCAGCAATACCGGCAGCTCACCCATTGTTGTTCGCGGACCGGTATCAGGCAGTTCTCCGGCGGAGCTGAAACTTGGTGTAAACCAAAACGGAAATCCTGCAAACAACAATCCGCGGATAGAATTTCGAAGTGAAAATCCGTTTGACGGCCCTGTGAACCTGGTCAGGGGAACAGCCGACTTCACCGAAGATGGCGGGTTTCCGAACAGTAACGTTACGCTCAGTGCGCCACAGAATGCCGGCGGCAATAACCTGCAAATGAACGGCAACACGCTGACTTTCGGCTCGATTGTGCAGGAGGTTGGACAGAACAACGTATCTACAAATATAAACGCACAGGGTGCCACCTTAAGACTGGTAGGCAACTCCGGAAGTGTTCTTCGCAATCTGCAGTCAGATTCGGGTACAACGCTGGTAAAGTCTGGTGAAGGATCGCTGACTATTGAAGAGCCTATCTCAGTGAATGATTTTGTTTACAGCGGAGGAGAGCTCGTATTTAACGCTCCGTTTACAACTTCTACCACAACCATACCGGACGATTCTGATGTTACGCTGGATCTGGGTGATCCAAACTTTGGGTTTGGAATTATTAATGTTGGTGAAAATACCACAATAAATATCAAGGGGATTTCATTTCAGCAGTTATCCAGTCTGATTGATTCCGGGCAGCTGAATATTCCGGAGTCGTCGGTTATTTCATTTGATGAACTTTTAATCCCCGAAGGTACCACAGAGGTTCTTCCGGAACAGGTGCCGGTAATTAATTCTGTAG
Source organism: Balneolia bacterium (assembly GCA_003567135.1). Classification (GTDB taxonomy): domain Bacteria; phylum Bacteroidota; class Rhodothermia; order Balneolales; family Cyclonatronaceae; genus PXAI01. Next base: position 1,134 of record PXAI01000319.1, read on the forward strand.
TGATTGAAGATGAAGGCACGCTGGTCGTGGAAAGCGGAGGCAGCCTCATCGCGGGTGACGTCACATATCAGGGAAACGGAGCTGTTCGGTTTGAGCGGATTTTGAGCCGCCCGAATTTCTCAGAAACGGTAACCGGCCACTGGGCGGCACTATCCTCCCCGACAACGAACGCGCTGTTTTCCGAAGGAGATCTCGGGAATCCGGTTAACGAGGACAGGGCATTGCTGCGGAAAGTGTGGACACAGGGATTTCCCGGAGCAAATGATCCGCGAACGAGTGTATTTGCCAATGTTCTGTTTTTTGATGAAACGCAGGGCGAATACGTGGCACCGGAAAATAATTCGATTCCGGCAGGTACAGGCTTTATGGTTTATCTTTTTGAACGAAAAGAACGCGATAATCCATCGACGGCGGTAGATTTCGATGAGCCGTTTTCAACAAGAGGCATCAACGGTCAGATCGGCGAGCAGGGATTTAGCTATTCCTTAAGTTATAGCGGAACTGAGCCGGATAATCCCTACGCCGGATTCAACTTCATTGGCAATCCCGGCGGTGCACCGCTCGACTGGGGCAGAGAACAGGGATGGACGCGTCAGAATGTTTCTGAGTGGATGTGGTTGTGGGATCCCGTGGAATCGCAGTGGCACCTTCGCAGCAGCGACGGGTCACTCGGTGATACGATTATCCCGCCCTTTAAGGGTTTCATGATTCAGACAAATGGCGCCAACCCGGAACTGACCGTTTTCCCCGAAGCCAGAACGCCGCAGAACGGAAACGGCAACGGCAACTCAGGACTACTGGACGAACCTCAGCAAAATCACGAAGTACTTACCCTGTCGCTCTCAGCGGCCGGAGTTAGGGCCAGCACGCACTTCCGGTTCGGCGATTCCTATGAGATGAGCTATACTTCGGAAGATGCGCCGTTTTTAAGTCCGTTGTCAGGCTCATTCGCAATGCTGCACGGGCAGAAGGATGATGTCGCCCTCATGCTGGGCAGTTATCCAGTTACAGATAATTTCAAAACTGAAATACCGGTAATTGCAGGCGCATTTGAGGATTATAATCCGGTTTCAGGATGGGCTGAGATTTCCTGGGATGGCGTGAGTTCGCTGCCGGATCAGCTTAGCCTGATTTTACGGGATAATGAAACCGGGGCGATGATTGATATGAGGCAGCAAACGGCCTACAGTTTCGAGCTTCATACCACACAACAGGCAAATCTTTTCGGAGATAAGCACGAACTGAGCATGCCGCAATCCCCGGTGATGAAATCAGCGAAAAACGCCGCGAATGCAAGGTTTACCGTCATAGCGCAGGGCGATCTGTCGGTATGGAGTGATCCTGATCCCGTATTGCCGGAGCGGGTGGAGTTGCTGCAAAATTATCCAAACCCGTTTAACCCGGTAACGCAGATTGGTTTTGTGCTTCCCGAGCCGGCAAATGTGCGTCTGGAGGTCTACAATATTGCCGGACAGCGCGTAGCAGAACTTGTGAACGGATTCAGAGGCGCCGGTACGCACAACGTCATGTTTGATGCCTCGAATCTTTCAAGCGGAGTTTACTTATACAGGCTCCAAACCGGAAATACAGTCAACACGAGAAAAATGATGCTGATAAAATAAAACAGGTCGCTATCCCTGTTTTAAAATAAAACCCCGAAACAGCTGACGCTGATCGGGGTTGTTTTTTTTGTGCCATTTGTGGCAACCAACATACTGGTGAAAGTAAATAGAGCAGAAGCTCAAACGTGATTTAGTCTTTATAAATTTCCCACATACTTTTAACCAGGGTATTCAAATCAGAGTGCTCTGCTTTCCAGCCAATTTTTTCCAGTGCGAGTGACGATGCAGCAACCAGTTCAGCAGGATCACCTTCTCTTCGGCCGGTTATATCGTAGTTGATGGCAAACCCGACTACAGCCTCGACCTCTTTAATGACATCAAGTACGGTGTATCCTTCTCCGGTGGCCAAATTCAGAACCAGGTCTTCATCTTCATCTCTCAGATATTCCATTGCTTTAACATGCGCGGTTGCCAGATCGTTAACATGGATATAATCTCTGATGCAGGTTCCGTCCCGCGTGGGATAATCGTTTCCGTAGACCTGCATCTTATTTCTGACACCGGTTGCAACTTCCATTACGATGGGCAGTAAATTCGCGGGGTTTTGTTCTTTTCCCCTGACTCTTCCTTTAACATCATATCCGGCAGCATTAAAGTACCGGAGCGCGGCATACCGTAAACCCTTCAGTTGGCTGTACCACGCTAAAGTCTGTTCTATAGCTAATTTTGTGTACCCGTAGTAATTAATGGGTTTATTGGGATGAGACTCATCTATCGGCAGATATTCCGGACTCCCGTACGTTGCGGCAGAAGAGGAGAAAACAAAGTTTTTGATATCATTTTCGAGTAAAACGTTAAGCAGGTTAAGCGTGGCTACAGTGTTGTTAAGCGTATATTTTTCAGGTTTAATCATAGATTCACCTGCGGCTTTTAAGGCAGCAAAGTGAAAAACGGAATCAAACTTTTCATTGCCCTTACCACTCAGCAGCTTTTGCAATAAGTTCAGATCCTGCATATCGCCAACAAAGAGATCTGCACCGGAGCACACATTCTCTGCATGCCCGGTTGATAAATTATCTAAAACGGTTACGTTGTGTCCGTTGTCAATTAGTTCATAAACTATGTGTGATCCTATGTAACCTGCGCCACCTATTACGAGTACGTTCATTTGCTTCAGATAGAGTTTGTTATAATTTTTTTACGTTGGAAATTAGCGGATAGTTTCTATTTTTGTGTTAACGATAACATTAAATTCTCAAAAAATCCAGCCAGATTCGACGTGAGTGCTTACTCTGCAAAGTTACCGGAGAGAAGCTTAAAGATGCTTCTTAAAACAGCCAACGGGCTATTGGTTTTTGTCATCGGATTTATTGCGGTTTTAACATCTCCGGCCGCAGTTTCAGCCGATCCTCCCAACCTGATTATTATTCTCACCGATGATCAGGGTTATGCGGATGTTGGGTTTAACGGAAGCACAGAGATCCCCACGCCGAACATAGACAGAATTGCGAATAACGGAGTGCGATTCACCAGAGGATATGTTACGCACGCTGTTTGCGCACCGAGTCGTGCAGGCCTTATTACAGGAAGATATCAGGACCGTTTTGGAGCCAGCAGAAACCCGCTCTTTGCTCCGAAGGATTCAACAATGGGGCTGCCTCTATCCGAACAAACGCTTGCTGATGCGCTTCGGCAAGCGGGCTATACAAGTTCAATCATCGGAAAATGGCATCTTGGCGCACACAAATCTTTGTATCCGCTTCAGCGTGGTTTTGACGAGTTTTACGGTTTTCTTTCGGGCGGGCATCACTATTTCCCGGATATGTGGAACATAAGTGATAAAACAGAGGCAAGTGCTCAGTGGGATGGGTACCGCACGCGCATCATGAGAAATAACGGCCGCGTAAATGAAGAAGAATATTTAACAGATGCCCTTTCCCGTGAAGCGGTAGATTTTGTGAGGCGTCACGCTGATAATACGCCGTTCTTTTTGTTTTTATCATACAATGCTCCGCATACGCCGCTACAGGCAACGGAAGAATATTTGAGCAGGTTCGAACATATTGAAGACGAAAGAAGAAGAACATATGCCGCTATGATTAGCGCAGTGGACGACGGCGTTGGGGCTCTTCTGGATACGCTGGATGAACTGGATCTGCAAGAAAATACTATGATCTATTTTCTCTCTGATAACGGAGGTCCAACCTATGATAACACCGCCGATAATACGCCTCTGAGAGGTACGAAAGGCACGTTTTATGAGGGCGGTGTCAGGGTGCCGTTTGCCATGCAGTGGCCGGCTGCCGTTCCGGAAGGAATTGATTTCCATCACCCAATCAGTTCATTGGACATTTTCGCAACGATTACGGATTTCGCCGGGATAGAGCCCAAAAACGAACTGGATGGTGTAAATCTGGTACCTTATCTGACAGGCGAAAAAGACGGATATCCTCATGAAGCACTGTTGTGGCGTAACTATGACAGAGACTGGGTGGCCATGGTTATGGGGGATGGGAAATACCTGAACTTAACCGACAGTACAATCGAGCTATACAATTTAGCTGATGATATTGGCGAAACGCGAAACATCCCCATAGATGAGTTTGAAGATTTTGAGAAAATGGTTGATTTAGCCAATCAGTGGCTAAGTACTCATCAGGAACCGGCCTTTTTAGGTTTATTGCAGAACGACAGATACAACCGGTTAAATCCCGACAGGTTTAACATGGTAAGCCCTTTTGAACCGGATACATCACCGCCATCTGTTCCGGAAGGCTATGAATTGGTCTGGTCGGATGAGTTTAATATTGATGGGCCGCCGGATGAAGCAAAGTGGAGCTTTGAAAAAGGCTTTACCCGAAATTATGAGCTTCAGTGGTATCAGCCTGAGAATGCTTACGTTAAAGACGGCAGGCTGATTATCAAAGCAAAAAGGGAGTCTTTTTTAAATCCTGATTATGATCCACAAAGTGATAACTGGCGTTTGAACAGGGAAGACGTTCACTATACCTCAGCATCTTTAAGGGGTGAAGGAAAGTTTTCTTTTAAATACGGCATTATGGAAGTCAGGGCCCGGATTGACACTACAATGGGCTCATGGCCGGCAATCTGGACTCTCGGGGATGAGGGCAGGTGGCCGGAAAGAGGTGAAATTGACATCATGGAGTTTTACAGATATCAGGATGAACCGACTATTCTCGCGAATGCTGCATGGGCCGGGGAAAATGACGGGCGTGTTATCTGGGATTCAGCAAAAATCCCCCTGAAGGAATTTCAGCAATCGGTACCGGACTGGGCAGAACGTTTTCATATCTGGAGGATGGATTGGGATGAGGATTACATAAAAATTTATTTGAATGGCGAACTCTTGAATAAAATAGATGTAGAGGAATCTACACGAAGCGATGGCTATAACCCGTTTAGACAACCGCATTTCATTTTGCTAAATTTGGCCATCGGGTCAAACGGTGGAAATCCGGAGTTTTCGGAATTCCCGATTACCTATGAAGTTGATTATGTGAGGGTTTTTCAAAAAAAGACTCAGTAACGCATTCGTATTTATGAAAAAATGGATCTCTGTATATATCGCAACGCTGGCAATGCTGGTAGTCATGACTGGCTGCTCGGCTGAAGATAAAAGTGAGGAAAAAGACTGCTGCTCGGGAATTACGCGCGAATCATTAGGTGCGGAACGTGCTACATTCTACACCGGCGCTGAGGTTACTGAACTAAAGGAGAATGTGCCCGATGGAATGGTTGTGGTGCCAGGCGGTATGGCAATCATCGGATCAAATGCGGGCCTGCCCGAAGAGCAGCCTGAGTTTACTACTGAGGTTTCGTCATTCTATATGGATAAAAACCTGGTTACGGTCGCAGACTTCAGAGAGTTTGTAGAGGACACCGGATATCAAACCTATTCCGATATTATTGGTGATGGAATTGTCTTTGATTTTGACGCAGCAAGATGGGTTATAAAAGAGGGTGTAAACTGGGAATTTCCGTTGGGCCAGTCGCATCCCAAAGCATCCGATAATCATCCGGTGACGCTGCTTACCCGTGCAGATGCGGAAGCCTATCTGGAATGGTCCGGGAAACGATTGCCGACAGAAATTGAGTGGGAACACGCCGCCAGAGGAATTACAAACAGAGATGATCCCTATGCCTGGGGGCGCGAGCTGATGCAAAACGGAAAGTTTATGGCAAATACCTGGGTTGGTGAATTTCCCGTTCGGAATGTGGCTGATGACGGATTTATCATGACATCTCCCGTGGGGGAATTTGGCGAAACGGAACTTGGCCTGACCGATATGGGAGGCAACGTATGGGAATGGACTGCCAGCTGGTTTCGTCCATATGCTGACAGAGACCGGCCATACACACCAGGTGAAGCAAGCGAAGCCGTTATCCGCGGAGGATCATTTATGTGTCATGAATCCTACTGCCATGGATACCGGGTTTCGGCAAGAAGCA
>PXAI01000082.1 GCA_003567135.1 Balneolia bacterium
AAACGAATTCAAGTTAAAAACCTGATACTGATTATAAACGAGGTCATTATTGGATCAATCTTAACTCTTATGGTAAAGTGGTGCGATCATCTCGTAAAGACGTTGTTACCTTTTGTGCGGACAAAAGGTAACCCAAAAGCCGCCGGCTGGGATAAAATGGCTAAACCTCCGCTGCGTTGCGCTAAATAAAATCAATGCTCCGCAACCTCAGGAGTTAATTCCAGGTCAGTCAGCGGTATGATTTTATTCTTAACGCTACACTCCGCTACGGTTCTTAACGCCATTTTATCCATAGGCCGGAGTTCTAATTATTATTCAAGACCATAAAAGTAGTTGAAAATTTTTATTCCGGACCCCTGTAAAAATGAACCATGTTTGGGTTACACAGGTTAGGACGGAGCCCGGGTGCATTTGATTACAATAAATAAGAACTATTTGATTACCTTTTAAAAAGCGCTTTTCTAAAATTATTACGAATGATAATTACAAATCTAAAGGATAAACCGGCACGGCGTAAACGCGGTGACGAGCCCCCGAAAATCGGGCTGGCCTGCGCAGGCGGCGGTATTGAAGGTGCCGTGTATGAAATTGGCGCCCTTTGCGCCCTGGATGAAGTTTTAACCGGTGTCGATTTTCGCGATCTGCACGTATATGTGGGCGTAAGCGCCGGCGCGCTCATTTCCGCCTGTCTTGCAAACGGACTCACCCCGAGGCAGATGAGCCTCGCTATTCTTTCGCAGCAGTCGGAAGTTCATCCGATTGTGCCTGAAACGTTTTTTACACCGGCGTTCGGCGAGTACGTCAGTCGCGTAACCGGAATCCCCGGCCTGCTTTGGGATGCGGTAACCGACTACGTAAAAAAGCCGGGCGATCTTACCATCACCGCATCGCTTTTCAGGATGATGCAGGTTTTGCCGGTTGGCGTGTTTGACAACGATCCGCTGCGGGCTTATCTGGAAAAAAACTTCAGCGAAGCAGGCCGCACGGACTCCTTCTATGAACTGAAAAACAAGCTCCGAATTGTGGCCACCGATCTGGATTCCAGCCACAGTGTCGTCTTTGGCTCGGACGGGTTCGATTCGGTTCCGATCTCAAAAGCGGTTCAGGCGAGTACCGCGCTTCCGGTGGTTTATCTTCCGGTTGAGATAAACGGCCGCAACTATATCGACGGCGTGGCCCAGCGAACCGTTCACGCCAGCGTGGCGCTGCAGGAAGGCGCTGATTTCGTTTTTTGCATCAATCCGATTGTGCCGTACGAAGCCGTAAACGAAATTGCGGCCGATGATCCGCTTAAAAACCTGATGGTGAAAAAAGGCCTGCCTGCCGTGCTTTCCCAGACTTTCCGCACGATGATTCACTCACGGATGAAGGTCGGCATCAAGCAGTATCAGCATCTCTATCCCGGAAAAGATCTGATTATTTTTGAGCCCGACTCGCACGATTACCGGATGTTTTTCACGAATATCTTCAGCTTCTCATCGCGCTATGAAATTTGTGAGCACGCTTACCAGACGACCCGCGCCAGCCTGAGAAAACGCATGGACGAAATCGCCCCGGCCTTCGAGCGAGCGGGAATCGGCGTTCGTGAATCGGTGCTGAACGACACCTCGCGCAGCCTCTACAGCCCGATGTGGAAAAACGGTCATGATACCGGAAAACTGCTTTCGAACACGCTTCAGGAACTTGATTCGCTGTTAGCGAAAATCGCCTGAGAAATCCGGCTTCTAAAAATGGTAGATGCCGGCTAATTGGTTTTCAGGCAATGAAAGCCGGTTTTGGGGATAAATCATCCATCCCCCCTGAAAAAAATGAGTACGATTTTAGCGAAGCGTAACCTGTTTTTTCGAAAACGCCTGATACTGATCACATCACAGGCATTTCTGCTTTCAGTTTTGTATTTTACAAATCTGCTGAATAAAGATGTTTTTGACCCGTAAAAAGCAGGCCAGCAAATCGCCCGGACTTGAATGTCTGATGTGTTTTGGGCAGGAGTTTTCTTCTGCGGATATAATTTTCAGAGTATTAACTGCAATCATTAAATCACCGGATCTATTATGAGTGACCATAAAAATTTTCTCGGCAGCCGAGCCAGCCTTAAAACAGGCAGCGGCGAGTCGATTATGTATCGTCTCGATGCGATTGAAAAAGAAGGATTAGCATCGATAAACAGACTGCCATTTTCTATCAAAGTTTTACTTGAAGCCGTATTACGCGAGTACGATGGGTATGTGGTCCGGGAGCAGGATGTACGCAATCTGGCCATGTATGATCCGTATAAGGCATCCACAAATGAGATTCCGTTCAAACCGGCGCGCGTGGTTCTTCAGGATTTCACCGGAGTTCCTGCCGTGGTTGATCTGGCGGCGCTTCGTTCAGCGATGGCCCGCGCAGGCGGTGATCCTCAGAAAATCAACCCGGTTGTTCCGGTTGATCTCGTAATTGACCACTCCGTACAAGTTGATACATTCGGTCAGGATTTCGCCTTTATGTTTAACCGTCAGAAGGAATTTGAGCGCAACAGAGAGCGCTACGAATTTCTGCGCTGGGGCCAGAAGGCATTCAACAATTTCAGCGTTGTGCCGCCGGCCCGCGGAATTGTTCACCAGGTGAACCTGGAATACCTTGCAAAAGGCGTTTGGAGCCGCGAGGAAGACGGTAAAAAAATTCTCTATCCGGATTCACTGGTAGGAACCGATTCGCATACCACGATGATCAACGGCCTTGGAATTCTTGGCTGGGGCGTGGGCGGAATTGAGGCGGAAGCCGTTATGCTTGGCCAGCCCATTTATATGCTGATTCCTCAGGTTGTCGGATTCAAAATTACCGGGAAACTTCCCGAAGGCGTAACCGCCACTGACCTTACGCTGACCGTTACGCAAATGCTGCGGAAAAAAGGTGTGGTTGGAAAATTTGTTGAGTTTTACGGCGACGGTCTCTCAAGCATGAGCCTGCCCGATCGCGCAACGATTGCCAATATGGCTCCGGAATACGGCGCCACCGTAGGATTTTTCCCGATTGATGACGAGACACTCCGCTACATGCGCCGTACCGGCCGTGATGAGGGCCTTGTGAATACGGTCGAATCTTACATGAAAGAGCAGGGACTCTTCAGAGTAGACGGCATGGATGACCCGATGTTCAGCGATACGCTGCATCTTGATCTTTCTACCGTGGAATCTTCGCTTGCCGGGCCAAAGCGTCCGCAGGACAGGGTGCCGCTTCGCAAGATGAAGGATTCGTTCAACACATCTCTGACCAGCAAAGAGCCTACCAGCGGTTTTGCGCTCACGCAGGAAGCACTTGCCAACAAAGGCACCTTTCAAAACGGCCAGGCCATCGACATGAAGCACGGCGATGTGGTCATTGCGGCTATTACAAGCTGTACCAACACATCCAACCCATCCGTAATGCTGGGTGCCGGAATTCTGGCGAAGAAAGCAAACGAGATGGGACTTACCGTTCCTCCGTATGTGAAAACTTCGCTCGCTCCGGGATCGCGCGTAGTAACCGAATATCTGGATGAAGCCGGCTTGACGCCTGAGCTCGACAAGCTTGGATTTAACCTTGTGGGCTACGGCTGTACAACCTGCATTGGTAACTCAGGCCCGCTGCCTGAAGCCGTTGAAAAAGCGATCAACGAAGGCGAGTTGATTGTTGCCGGCGTGCTTTCAGGAAACCGGAACTTTGAGGGACGAATCCACCAGAATGTGAAAGCCAACTACCTGGCATCACCGCCGCTTGTGGTTGCCTACGCACTTGCCGGAACCGTGGATATCGATCTCACAAAAGATCCGCTTGGCAAGAACAAAGACGGCAAAGAGATTTATCTGAAGGATGTGTGGCCGACAACCGCCGAAATTCTGGAGCATCTGGATAATGCGGTGCGTCCGGATCTGTTCCATAAGATGTACGACGGAATTGCCGATTCAAACGAGGAGTGGAACAACATTCCGGTAACCGGCGGCGCGTTGTATGAGTGGAAGGATGATTCGACCTACATCCAGGAGCCACCGTTCTTCGAAGGACTCACAACAGATGTACCCGACGTAGAACCTGTTAAGGATGCGCACGTTCTGGTAATGGTTGGCGATTCGATCACAACAGATCACATCTCTCCCGCCGGTGCCATTAAGGCGGATACGCCGGCCGGTGAGTATCTGATTGGAAACAGCGTGGAAAAAGTCGACTTCAACTCCTACGGATCACGCCGTGGAAACGACCGCGTAATGACCCGCGGAACTTTCGCCAACGTAAGGCTCCGCAACCAGCTTGCGCCGGGCACTGAAGGCGGGTACACCAAGTATTTCCCAACCGGCGAAATCCGGTTCATTTACGACGCGGCGATGGATTACAAGAAAACCAACACTCCGCTCGTGGTAATCGCCGGTAAAGAATACGGAACGGGATCATCCCGCGACTGGGCCGCCAAAGGGACCAACCTGCTGGGAGTCCGCGCCGTAATCGCTGAATCCTTCGAGCGTATCCACAGATCAAACCTTGTTGGAATGGGCGTACTTCCGCTTCAGTTCCAGGAAGGAACCAGTGCAAAAACGCTCGGCCTGAAAGGCGACGAAACCTTCTCCATTAATATCGACAACGATATCAAACCGGGTCAGAAGATTATCGTTGAAGCTAAAAACCCATCAGGCCACGTGGAGAAAATTCCGACCATTTGCCGGATTGATACGCCGGTAGAGGTTGAATATTTCCAAAATGGTGGTATTTTACAGACAGTCCTTCGCAAGTTTATGAAGGACGCGTAAACCATCTTAAATAAAATGTAGTGCCACACTACTTGCCGGAAAAGCCCCATTTTGGGGCTTTTCTGTTTTATGGGATTATGTTTCACACTTTAGGGTAAAGAAATCCACCGCCTGGTTAAAAGCAAACGGTTAATATCCTCATAAAAAAACCCCCGCCCTGATCAGACGGGGGTTTGAGAATAGTTTTATTGGTCTGTTTATTTCAGTTTTGATCCATGATTACCGGGTTGCCATTATCGGTGAATTAAATACGCCGTCGGTAATGACGATGTTCGGGTGATTATCCCGCTCAAGCGTGGCGCTGAAGCTGCCCTGAATATTGTCGCTGCTAACACTGGTTACCGTAGCTTCCGCTGATACCGAGAACCATGTGTTTTCAATCGTGGCCTGTCCCTTGCTGAACGTCACCTGAACGTATGAATCCAGGCTGCTGTCGTGGGCATAATCGCCGGTAGTTACGCCGCCGGTTCCGACAAACGTTACCGTAACGATATCAAATTCGTTGTTTTGAAGGTTCACAACCTTGCTGCCGCCAACCGCAATTTGCTGCGCGCCCTGGATGGTCATGCTTATTGAATTTGCACTGGCCTCCCAGTTACTGCCATCAAGCTTCATTTTAATATTACCGACTGAGGGTATATCGTTGCCGTTATCATCGTTATCTGAACAGGCTGATATTGAAAACATCAGGCAAAAAGCACAAATCGTAATTAGATATTTCATATTTGATCTCCGTGTTGGTTATGGATTAATGAAATCAACTGTGCAAAATGAATGCCAAAAAACGTAAGTAAATAAAAATCAATTAATTGAGATTTTATACGGATTCAAGGGCTACTACCTGTGTCGGGAAATTCCAACACTGCGGGATGTACGCTGATAAAAATATTTACTTATATTCAGCATACTGTGATCTATGTTTTTGTAGCTAAAAGCACATCTATGCGGAGATATCTTTCTGTAACGGCGATAGCCTTTTTTATGCTTTTTTTAGCGGATATCGTCATGTTCGCAGCTCTCGCGCAAACGTATTCCTACCGTCATTACACCACGAATGACATCATAAATCCCCTGCCCGGAAGCTCTTCTTTTTCCATTATTCAGGATCATGAAGGATTTATCTGGTTTTCCATTATAGGCTCGGGTGTGGTGCGGTATGATGGCAACGCGCTTGAGGTGATCAACAACGATGAAGGAGAGCTGAATAACGTCGTTGCGCTTCGCCAAACTTCCGATAACCGGCTCTGGGCGTTATCAGGTGCGGGGTTGTTCGTTTCGGAAGATCCGCTTTACCACGTAAAAACATCGGGACTGCCGGTTTTTACGAACATGCTTCAGTCAGCTCAGGGCGAAATCCATCTGTACAGCGGGCGGTCCCTTGCGTATGGCAATCGCGCTACGGCAGAAGATCCGGAAACCGGGGGAATTTGGGTTGCAACGGGAACCGCCGGCGTTGTCCATTACGGCAAAGACAATTCGGGTTTCTGGAGAGCAGACTCCCTTTTGCCGGCATCCGCAAATCCTGAGTTCGGCGATGAGATCAACGATGTTTACAGTGTGGTGATCCGCAAAAACGGAGAGCTGGTGTACGTTTCGCGGGGCGGCTATATCGGGGTGTTGAGCCGGGATGAGCGAATGAATTTCCTCGAAACGGGCACTTATCCGCAAGGCGGATTTAAACGATTCGAAAACGCGGCGCAGTATGGAGTGCACATCTGCCTTTTTGAGGATAGCGATCAGCAGCTTTGGGGCGGAACCACGCTGGGTGTTGCCTGGCGGATCGACGGGGAGGCGCACAGCAGAATTCATTCGGATGACATCCCCTTTTTGCCGGATGATACCCGAACGGTTCCGAACGCCATGATTTTTGAGATCGGCCAGGGTTCAGGAAAAAATATCTGGGTCGCGCATTCCGCCGGTGCCGGAGTTTTTGATCCGGAAAAAAATTATCCCGTTAAAAACGTCACCGGCACAGGCGGATCGGGCATCAACTCGATGTTTACCGATTACGAGGGAAATATCTGGCTTGCCGGCTACGACGGACTCCTGAAATTTCGTCCGGATTTCGATGTCTTTACGCTGCTCGAAAATGAGTCTGCTCCCTTCTCACTCAACAACCAAATCCGCGGCGTAACGTACGATCCTGCCGTGCCCGGCCGTGTTTTGATGGGCACCAGCAAAGGAATTGTATCGGCAACGGAAGTGAACGGCTCATACGAGTTTGATTTGATCGACAAATCCGTTACGGGCATGGAAAACGCGGTTTACGCACTCAGCACGGATCAATCGAACAACATCTGGGCGGGAAAAAATAACGGATTCACGATTATTTCAGAAAGTGCGCGACAGCCATTTCGAAACCGGAGATCCGACTTTTCCGGCAGGACG
>PXAI01000146.1 GCA_003567135.1 Balneolia bacterium
GCCACGGGAAGCAGCAGCGCAATGTACTGATCCGTAACCGAACGACCCGCCATGGCAAGCCATAATCCCGAGCAAATCAGCATATTTCCGAATATTCCAATTATAATCGTCTGGACAGGCCCGAAACTGAGCTTCAGGGATGATAATGTCTTAGACGTATCAACAATCGCGAAATCAAACAGATGGATTAATCCCGAGAAATAAAACAGTATCGCGATGAAAAAAGCACCGAAAAGATTGGCAAAGAGAACGATCGTCCAGTTTCGGGTTATCTCCCACAGAGTTAATTTACCTGAGGCCACTCCCATCGCGGCCAGGTTATTGGTGGTGAAAATCTCCGCGCCCGTGATGAAGGCAAGGATGTATCCCATCGCGTAAAACATGGGCCCCAACAGCGCCGAAGCCGTACCGCCAATTGCCGGATGCGCCAGAACATACAGCTCGTAAAGCGCTCCGAAGGAGATGAAAGCGCCGCCCATAATGCCGAGCGTCAGCGTTTTATAAGCCGGATAGCGCGTTTTCTTAACCCCGATCCTGAGAACCCGGCCGGCAATTTCCGCAGGCTCATAAACGTCTGCATCCCACAGTGCCTGTTCTCTTATATTTTCCGTTTTTTCTTTGCTCATCGGGCGTTGATTATAATTTAATGTGGGATAATAACAAGATCCGGCCAATGGAAAAAAATTGAATTCAGAGTTCAGAATGTATGAATTCAGAATTAGGGGCGAAGTGGCTATTCAGGTTCATTCTCAATACTGTAGGGACAGGGCATGCCCTGTCCCTACAGTATTGTTTTATATGAATATATTTGTTTTGTGATGACGCATCTGCACAAAAGGTAACAACTTCTTTTGGAGATGTTCGACACATCAAGCTTCCCCTAATACAAAAATCGTTATTCTCTGGTTCCGTATATTCTCTCAAATCTTTGGCCAACCCAATTTGATATCATATGAAATCGCTGTCTTTACTTTCGTTGTTTGTTTTATCTGCTTTTTTAATGAGCTGTTCGCAGGATCAGGAACCGCTTGTGATTGGCGCTACGATGTCGCAATCGGGAAACCTTTCGACGCAGGGTATCGCTGCTCAGAACGGGTATCTTTTGTGTGAGGAACACATCAATCAAAATGGTGGTATGCTGGGGCGGAACATCAGTTTTTTAATTTATGATGATAAGTCTGACTCTGAAACGGCTATTCGTCTTTACGAGGAATTGATCACTAAGGATGAAGTGGACGCGATTATGGGTCCGTACGGATCAACGCTGACCGAAGCGGTTGCGCCGGTTACGGAGCGCCACAATATGGTTCACGTTTCGCCGCTTGCGGCAACGACTTCCATCTGGGAGCAGGGACGTGAATATCTGTTCATGGTGCTTCCGCCCGCCGAACTTTTCCTGGCCGGACTTATTGATATGGCGGATCAGAACCGGCTATCGAAAGTCGCCGTTCTTCAGGAAAATGCGCTCTTCCCGATGGCCGCCGGAGACGGAGCCGCTGATCTCGCCCGCGAACGCGGCATGGATATCACGGTGCATCACACGTACGATCGCGGCACCGAAGATTTTTCTGATTTCCTGAATTTACTCAGGGAATCGGAGACCGAAGTTCTTGGTATGGCGGCATCCACACTGAGTGATTTTATTACGGTAACCCGACAGATGAAGGAGCACGATATTAACGTGAAAATGTTTGGTACATCAGGAGCCGTAACACAGTTTCAGGAAGAGCTTGGCGAGGCCGCCGAGTATGTTTACGGACTCTCCGCCTGGGAGCCGTCGCTGCCAAATCCCGGTATTGAGAAATTTGTTGAGGATTACCGAGCGCGATTCGGGATGGAGCCAAGTTTTCACGCAGCCGGAGCTTACGGCAGCTGTCAGCTTTTTGTGGAGGCGGTTGAGCGTGCCGGTACCCTGAATTCCGACCTGGTGAGAAATGAGCTCCTGAACCTGGAGACGCAAACCGTATTCAGCTCGTTCGCTGTGGATGAGCGCGGATATCAGACCGCCAATTCAGGGCTGATCATCCAGTGGCAAAACGGACAGAAAGAGATTGTCTGGCCGGATGAACTGGCGACCTCAGAAGCCTGGTTTCCAACGCCGACATGGAGCGATCGGTGATGTTTTTTTCGGATACTGCATCTTTTCCTGGAATCCGATGAAGCCACGCGTTGTCATTTGCGGAGCCGGTGCCGCCGGATTGACCGCCGCGATTTTTGCCGCGCAGTCGGGTGCCGAAGTAACTATTCTCGAGCGAACTGATAAGGCCGGCAAGAAAATCCTGATGTCTGGCGGCACACGCTGTAACGTGCTTCCCGTGCGGATGGAGTACAGCGACTATGCCACATCATCCTCCCCGAACCGCATGAAAAATGTGTTCAAATCGTGGAGCCTGGACCGGTGTCACATGTGGTTCCGGGATGAAATCGGACTGGAAATGGACTGCGAAACGGAGTCGAATAAATGGTTTCCGAAGAGTAATTCGGCAAAAGAAGTGCGGGATCTGCTGGTGAAAGCGGCAACCGATGCAGGCGTAAAAATTGAGTATAAAAAGAACATCAGCCGGTTGGATTTTGAGGATGGGTACTGGCGGATTTCAACCGAAGATGGCGGCGAAATCTGCACTGACAGGGTGATTATTGCCACGGGCGGACTTTCGGTTCCCACGATCGGTACCGATGGGAAAGGGCATCAGGTGTTGAGGCGAACCGGGGTAAATCACACCGATCTTTTTGCCGCCCTCACCCCGCTGACAACAAAAGATCCCGGGTTGAAATCGCTGGCGGGGATTTCGCTGAACGTGCGCATGAGCGTTTTTATAAACAGGAAAAAAGCCGCCGAAGCAAACCGAAGCGGATTTCTGTTCACTCATCGAGGATTCAGCGGGCCGTCTGTTTTGGATGTCTCGCACTACGCAGTTATGCAGCTGGATAAAAATCTGCCGCTGCCCGAATTTCACGTAAACTGGAACGGCATGAGTCGCGAAGAATGGGAAGGACTGCTGAGTTCAGAAAAAGGGAAAGTTCAGAATCTGGTGGGAAAACAGCTGCCGGCGCGCCTTGCTAAACTACTGTGCGATCGTGCAGGAATCGGGGATGAAAACGCATCCGAACTCAGAAAAGAGAAGCGAAAAAAACTTCTGAAGCTACTAACCGAATTCCCGCTTCCGGTTGATGGTCATGAAGGCTACCGAAAAGCCGAAGTAACCGGCGGTGGCGTCCCGCTGGAGCGTTTAGATACCTCAACACTGGAAGTCACCGATCTGCCCGGACTGTATCTCTGCGGCGAAATTCTGGATGTTTTCGGCCGGATCGGCGGATTTAATTTTTACTGGGCCTGGGTAACCGGACGCCTTGCAGGAATAAGCGCTGCAAAAAGGCCGGCCTAATTAGCCGGAATAATGTCGTTGACGAGATCCAGGGCAAAAGAGCCGTTGGTAACTTCAACATATTCATCAGAACCGGGTGATCTGAAAACGGTAAACTCAAATTCAGCCCATACGGAATCCGCTGTGACTTCGGTGATTCTGAGCTCGCCCTCAACATCGCGCCAGTACTCGACGTAATTAAGACCGGATGTATGCCAGTGAAAACTTGCGCCGTAAACGCCGCCATCCTGATCCACTTCAATGACCTGCTGAAGCGGGTAAACGGCTTCCTCAAAATTGCTTACAATTTCTTCTGCCTCAATAATATCCAGATACAGCTCAAACTGACGTAATCCGAACTCTCCAGTATCATCCCGGCCGATAATCCGCATAACATACAGATCTTCCTCCGTGAATTCATCATCGAAAGAGTCGCCAATAAAAGCGCGGAAATACATGTCGTAATCTCCATCGTAATCCCCCGAAAGCGAAACAGCGCCGTTATAATCGCCATCGGCAAACCAGTTCAGTTCATCCACAACCTCCTCCACATCATCCAGATCAATACAGGAAGCGACCAACAAAACAGAGACGATAAATACAGTAATAGCAGAAATAAATTTTTTCATAGCCAGTAAAGAAGTTTTTTGCGATTAAGATGATAAATATAAGTAATCTGGATGTAATTCTAACAGGAGAGAAAGGGAACACGATGGGGCGAAAAACCTTTCGCCCCATCGCGCCAAAACAAAACAGGCGTGCAACCGACGACGAATGCCAAAATTCGTGATTAATGGAATAATTGGTGTTGAACCATTGCCGGGGCGAAAGATTTTTCGCCCCTACATGTTCGCCCGCAAATAACCATGGCGCGTAAACGAAAATGATGATGAACCCAAAATCACGCCCCTCTACTTCAAATGCCGCTCAAAAAACTCAAATATTCTCAGATACTGATCATACCAGGAATTCGGGTACTGATACGCATGACGCTCCGAAGGATACATCATCATATCAAAATCGGTATTTCCGCTTTTGATGAGCGCGTCGATGTACTGCGCGGCGTCCTGGAAGCCGACGTTGTTATCGATGAGTCCGTGCAGGATTAGCGCCGGGCGGCTGAGGCTGTCTGCGTAGGTTAAAGGCGAGCTGCGATCGTAGTTTTCGCGGTCGTTATCGGGATGGCCAAGTCGCGGATAAGTGTAGGCCGGATTGGCGTAGAAGTAATTTTCCCAGTTGGTTACGGCGCGCAGTGCGGCTCCGGCGTGGAAATGATCCGGCGCGTGGCTCAGGGCGTAGAGTGCCATAAATCCGCCGTAGCTTCCTCCGTAAATGCCCACATTTCCCCGGTCGATGTAACCGCCGTTCCCATCAATATAATCAAGGCCGTCCAGAATGTCTTCGAGTTCGTACCGGCCCATCCACCCCGTAACGTCTTCGCGGAATTTGCGTCCGTAGCCGGTGCTGTGGCGGAAATCCACCTCTACCACTACATAGCCGTTCATGTTCAGATACTGATGAAACATGTACTCCCTTGGATAGGAAATCGACCATCCCTGAAACACATTTTGAAGCGAGCCCGCGCCGTGAACAAAAACGACGGCGGGATAGGTCTGATTCGGATCAAAACCGGCCGGCTTGAGCACATCCATAGTGATGCTTGTTTCGCCATCTCTTCCGGTGAACTGAATGTATTCCGGAACCTGCCAGTCGATATCCCCGAATCTGTCGGGAACGGATTGCGTCAGCTGAATTTCCTGGTTGGGGCGGCGCAGGTCGATTTTGTAGATATCCCCCGGAACATTCCAGGTTGTGGACATATAGTGAACGTATCGCCCGTCATTGCTGATGCCAAACTGATATCTGTATGCCTGTGATGAGGTTATGCGGCTGATCCGGGATGTGTTTACGTTCAGCAGGTGCAGATCGCGCAGGCCGCTGTCGCGCTGTGTGGTGGCCAGCACAATCTGATTGGATTCGGCCCAGGCCGCCCAGGCGACTTCCCACTCTCCGCTGGTAAGCTGGTTCAGGCGTCCGCCATCTGCGCGCGTGGTGTAAATGTGGTTCCATCCGTCTCTTTCTGATGTGAAAAACAGCGCATCGCTGTCGGGCGAAAAAGAGGCGAACGAAAGCGGGCCGTAGATCCATCCGTCGGTTTCTTCGGTAAAGAGCGTGATTTCCTGGTCATCCTCAAGGCTGAAGCTGGTAATCCATCTCATTTTGCGGTCTGCGCTGGCGTAGTCCACAACAAAATAGCGGCCGTCGTATGAAAGGCTCGTGTTCTGGATAAAGTATCTGCCGGATAAAATTTCGTTGGTTTCACCGGAATCAAGATCGGCCATTTTCAGCGTTACGCTGGCAATTCCGCGCATTGATCCGCCGGGAATTACAAATTTCTCGGTGTATTCGGGGAAGAAAACTTCCTTGTGATCAGAGGTGTCAAACTGCCGCAGAACGAGTTTGTTTGCAGAGCTGCTCCAGGCCAGAACGGCGTAGTTGGGTTCATCAGAAGCGCTGGTGATAAAGCGCTGAACGCCGCCGTCGGTTAGGGAAACGATCCATACATCCCCGTTTGTAACTACGGAAATTTTATCACTGTCAGGCGACCAGACGATGTTCATCAGTGGTAAACCGGGATCGAACATTTTACGGGCATTGGCGCCGCTTGGTGCCGAGACCCAAAGCTGATTATCCTGAATGTAGGCAATCCGGTTTTCATCCGGGGAGATTACGGCCCGCGCAAGCGGATCATCTGGTGCGGGCTCGGTTAGGCTTCCGTTCAGATCCACGCGGTAGAGACCGGTTTCGGCATAGCTGGAGTCGTTCCAGCTGAAGTACATGTGGGTTCCGGCGGGATTTATCCCGATTGGCTGCGGACGCACGCCGGGCAGGAAAGGCTCGTGAAATACCGTTTTAAGCTGAAGCGTATCAAGCCCGGCAGGCTGGGCTTGTGATGCTGAAAATCCTGAAATGATCAGAACAATAGAAAAAGCCAGACCACTGAATAAACTTTTCATAACTTTTTTAAGATATCGCCCGGACAGACCACCGGACTAATTGGATGAAAAAAAATACCTGATTAACTACTCTGTATACCCATTTCGTATAAGCTGGGCTAAAATAAGGTTTTTTTCCGAGCCAAAGAACGATCGGCAAATCTTTCCACATCTCAACCTGATTATGGCGTTATCTGAAATCCGGCAAATTCTCAGAAGTCAATCTTATCCTTTAAAACCCTATTTTCTTTTCATCACAAAAATCTAATCTGATTCACAATGACTTCCCGATTTTCCGCAAAACTCAGTTTTCTGTTCCTGCTGATCGCAACATTCTCTCTGCAAACCGCTTGCGTTCAGGCGCAGGATGCCACCGAATCGCTGCACGAACTTTTTGATGAATACTGGGCGTATCAGCTTGAAATCAATCCGCTGCTGGCGTCAGGATTTGGGGATCGCGAGGCGAACAGGAAATTGCCGGATGAGAGCTTCAAGGCGCTCGAAAAAAACCAGAACGAGCTGGAGATGTTTCTGGATCGAATCGGGGAGATCAATTACGATGAACTCGGTACTGACGATCAGGTGAGCTACCGGCTTTTTCAGCGGATTCTGGAAGACAGAATTTCGCGGCATGATCTCGGGGAGTACATGATTCCGCTCAACGGCTGGTGGGATTACCACGCAACGTTTGCCGAGCAACCCAACCGGATGCCGTTCAGCAACGCTGCCGACTACGAAAACTACATTGAGC
>PXAI01000235.1 GCA_003567135.1 Balneolia bacterium
CTTTCCCCCGTTTACAGCCGTGAACACTTTGTGATTCTTTTCAGCCTGATCCTTTTTTACACCGCATTCAACTTTTTCAGGGGAAAAAAGAAAAAAGATCCGATTACGCAGCAAACCCAAAATTTTCCACTGAAATGGCATCATGCATTTTTTGCCGGTGGATTGGGCGGCATCGTAGCCACACTTGCGGGCGTTGGCGGGGGGATTGTCATGGTACCCATTCTCACGCTCATTCTTGGCCAGTCGTTTCTGAAGAGCATCAGCATATCATCTGCGGCCATATTCCTCATCTCACTTTCCGCAACGGCACAGTTTATGCTTGAAAGCCCCGCAGAAGCCGGTATTACCGGTTTCACGGTCGGCTACGTTGATTTCGGAACTACGCTGCCACTTATCATTGGAGCCGTTTTAGGCGCAAATTCGGGCGCGTTAATCGCAAATAAGATTAATCACCGGAAACTTGAGCTTGTATTCGCCACGGTTGCCCTTCTTGTCGGCCTCAGGCTGATTTATGATATTTCCGGATTGTAGTTTATCAGCTTAAGACTAAAAATCTGTAAAACCCTGTATTAATTCTTCCAGCTGCTCTGTAGCGACAGGGCACACCCTGCCCCTACGGATTTGTATTTATTTATCTTACAACAAAAAAGCCGGATCTGATCAACTCAGAACCGGCTTTAAATATTTGTCTGCTATCTAAGCCTTATGGCTTAATGTAAAGCAGGGACTCGTTGCGGTAACCCGGCAGGTCAAGATACCAGTCCTGATTGGTTACGCCGCCGCTTTCAGCCCATGCCTGGAAGTTGTTATAGGCATTCGTCACATCCTGATACTCGCGTGGGTATGTCCATGAAACAGGGAGGTGTATCGCCCAGAAGAGGTTGCTCTTACTTACGTAGGTATTGCTCGTTCCCGGCTCAGTGGCATCATCATACTGGCCGAAGAAGCCCGGATCAGCGAGTGCTGTTGGCTGCTTGCCAGGCAGGTGAACTTCTTTGCCGCGATCGCCATCCACATAAATGAACGGATTATACGGAGCGGCACCAAGAGCTGACTGCTCAACCGGAGTATCGAAGGTAACCGTTACGGTTAAGGTGTCCTCATCTACGTGGTTTGCAGGATTCAGCGTGTTCACGAATTTGCCCATATTCAGCGCTGACTCATCCCAGAGAATGATAACCGCGTTATCATGGCCGTTCTCAGTACCATTTGCACGGTTGCTGATCAGGCCGGTTGTATAACGGGCGCCGTCAACAGAGGCTACATAAGAGTGGTTAACCGGAAGTTCGATTCCAAAACCGCTGTCGAGCATAGCACCGAGAGCACGGATTACAAATGTGAACTCAATCTCTTCTACGTTGTTGGCCACGTTTACGCGCTCAATAATGTTGTAATCAAGTACAAGATCGTTCATGTCAAAGTCACCGTAGCTTGGCCAGAGATCTTCATAAGCGAGTGTACCGAATACATCTTCACCAGGATAAGGAATACTTGTGAGCGGCGGATCATCTTTGGTTGCGCAGTCAAGGCTACCTGAAGATGCCGTTGCCGTTCTTGTGGATCCGTCAGGCCCTTTAAGTGACCAGGTAAGCGGCGAGCCGTCAAAATCTACAGAGAATACGTTATTCGGATAGAAACCTGCACGGCCTTCGCGATCGTCGGGATGGTTAGGAGCAGGAAACTCAAATACGGTAGTCTGTCCGCGATCCTGAGCTGAAGAACCTCCACCTACAAAACGGTTGTCGTTACCTACAGGAATAGCAACGTTAGTAGTGTTATGAGTTTCCCATGAAAACTCTGCACGATAAACACCGCCGCCAAGTGTGGAAACACACTCAAGGATCGGAGAAACTCTTGCGTTATCAACTACAGGCTCATCTTCAGGGCATTCGAATCTGTCGCCTTCAATTCCAAGGTTGATCCACTCTGCTCCGTCTTTAATATTCTCAAGCGTAATGAACGGAGGTGTGAGTCCGCCGCCTAAAACCTCATTGGCCATTGCAAGAAACTCATCGACTGTCCATCCTTCAAAAGGGCCTGTTTTATAAACCAGTTCGCCAATTGGTGTTGGAGCTGTGCCGAGATGACCGGCTCTGTCGAATTCTACGTTCATCATAGCTGCTGTCAGCTGCCCGGCAAGATTACCGAGAGCACTCGTTGGATCAGTGTGATCAGCGCTTAGCTGAACAACTGAACCGCCTGACGGCAGAAATGCCTCTACGGCGTCAGCTGATGTAAGCGTTATTGAATAATATCCGGTTGTGCTTCCGCTGTTACCGCCATTACCGTTGCTTCCACCTGTGGTTGGATTATGCCCAACGACTAATCCATCGGGGAAAACAGTATCGAAATTATCGTGGCGAATTCCGCCGGGTGTGCTGTTTGGTGGTGATCCCCATCCGCCCATTGTGTAGGTAGTGTAACCCGCAATTGAGCACTGGGCTACAGCTGAAGCAGTACCTGCTTCAGCATCAGCAACCATTATGTTTGCTGCCCCGTTAGCAACAGATACTTTTTGGGTATGCTGTTTTCCGTCAGAGTCACTGATTATCAGCCAGACATCTGAAACAAATGATGGAAGATTTACGGATGCTCTGGCTTCTGAATCAGCCTGAACAAACGTACGATGTACTGCTACACCACCATTCATTGGGTTATTGTTGTAAACTTCAACCAGAACGCGGTCAGACTGAATACCTGTACCATCCAGTTTCAGATCAACACTTTTAGTGGTCTGAAAGGTGAAACCTGCAGGGATATTCAGGCCGAGGGTTCCGTCTGCTCTGTCTGTATCATTCGCTGCTTTGTTCGGCGGATCACAGGCGATGAGTATCAGGGTCATTGTCAGAATCGACAGTAATGTAAACCTGGTCTTCATAAATTTTTCTCCGTTATTACGCTATCTTCTTAATTATGCAAACATTGACGACAAATCATTCCGGCGTATTGTTAAGCCGGTTTAACCAAACATAAGCGTTAGATTAATTTTTATTAAACTTATGTTTTTTCTTTACTTGTGCAAATATAAACAATTCAGATTTATTGTCAATATTTTTTGCAAACAAATATCACAAACACCATAAAAAAGGCCCTCAGAGCATAAAAAAAGGGAAATCTCCGGTCAAAGAGATTTCCCTGGAAGTAGCAATCTAAACAATCATGACACTGATTCGGCTGTACCGGGCAGTCAAACAGGCTAAGGCTTATATTTTCCCGGATCGAATAGACACAGCTTTCTCACCGGGGCTCTTTTCCCGTTTTACTACCGGTAATTTCCGGTCAGTGACTTAATCATGGATTCACTCTCAATTATCTGAATGAGTCAGATTTGCGAATGAATTAATCCATGATTTTTCTGAGAAATGCAGGTTGTTCTGAATTTCTCTTATCAATGCGTTCACGTGAACCATCCTGCGTTTCCGGATTTTCTGAGGATGCCTGACTCTCCTCTTCCTTAATATTCCGGATAACAGATTCCCTTCTGTGAATCGCCGGACGATCCATATTCTTCAGGTTCTTTTCGCCTTTGTAATAAGGGTCGCTGCCAAATCTGCGGGAAATTCCGTCGCCTGTTCCGGCTAACGGTGTGCGCAGTGTACGTGAAGCGCCTGACTCAGAATTTCTGACTGATGCTTTCTGGCCATCCTTGTTCGCAGTAAGTTTGGTTGATTTCTGATCTTCCTCGAAATCAAACCCGGTTGCGATTACGGTTACGCGCAGCTCATCGCCGAAGGTCTCGTCGAGTACGGTACCCATAATGATTTCAGCATCTTCCCCGGCTTCCTGCTGGATAATGCTGGTTGCCATGGTGGTTTCTCTCATTCCGAGATTCGCACCGGCTGAAATATTCACGAGTACGTTACGCGCACCGCGGATGCTTACGCCATCGAGAAGCGGCGAATTGATCGCTTCCCTGGCCGCGATTTCTGCACGGTCGGCGCCTGAGGCCGTTGCTGAACCCATTATTGCTGCTCCACCGTCGATCATCGTGGTGCGAACGTCGGCAAAGTCTAGGTTGATAAGGCCCGGCATCAGAATCAGGTCTGAAATACCGCGTGTGGCGTTGTACAGCACTTCGTTGGCCATTTCAAAGGCCTCAACAAGCGGCGTATTTTCATCACACAGATCCAGTAACCGCTCATTCGGGATTACAATTACGGTATCGCATGTTTTCTTCAGCTCGCGGATTCCTTCCACGGCGTAACGGGTTCTTACGCGGCCTTCGCACATAAATGGCGTGGTAACGACCCCGACCGTAAGAATACCTTTTCTTTTCGCCATTCCGGCAACAACCGGCGCGCCTCCGGTTCCTGTACCACCGCCCATTCCGGCCGTAACAAAAACCATATCGGAGCCTTCGATTGATTCCTCAATCTCATGGCGGTTTTCTTCTACTGCCTCACGGCCGATTTCAGGGCGTGCCCCTGCACCGAGTCCGTTAGTCAGGGATGAGCCGACCTGCAGACACATATCGGCGTGGTTATTTTTTAAAGCCTGTGAATCGGTATTGAGCGCAATGTACTCTACATTGTTCAGCCCTTTCTCGATCATGTTGTTGATGGCGTTTCCGCCACCACCTCCAACACCAATAACTTTTAGCTTGGCGTTGTCCTGGCTTTCTTCGTCAAAACTAAAGCGTGACTTTAACGTATTGGACATAATTAACTCCTTTGAGTTAGATTGCTATTTGATTTAAAATTCTTTGAACCAGCTCTTCATCCGGTCGGCGAGCTTCACCATTACTTTCTCCATATTCGACTCCTGCGACGACGTTGGGAGTACCGGCTGCGCACCCTGCGATGCACCTGACGCCTGCGAATGCATTACAAGGCCAACTCCGGTGGAGTAAATCGGGCTGTTTACTTCATTGACCAGCCCCCCGGTAATACCGCGCGGCGTTCCCCGCTTGGCATCCATACCGAGTATTTCCTGAGCCAGCGGGCATATTCCATCCAGAAGCGATCCGCCGCCTGTAAGCACTACACCGGCGCTGAGTTCGTTCGAATAACCGCTTCGTTTGATTTCTATTCCTACTATCTCAAGAATCTCTTCTATCCGGGCCTGTATAATCTCCGCAAGCACCGATTTTTTAATTTCTTTGGGAGGACGCCCCGCAATTCCAGGAACCGTAATGATCTCATCCTCCATAATCATATCCGCGTAGGCGTGGCCGTGCTCATGCTTCAGCCTTGCCGCCTGATCCTCAAGGATGCTCAGCCCGATACGGATATCGTCGGTTACTTTCTGGCCGGCAATGGCGATTACTCCGGTGTACCGAATGGTATTTTCCTGAATAATGGCCACATCCGTGGTTCCGCCACCGATATCAACCAGAACTACTCCGGCTTCTTTTTCCTCGTCGTCGAGTACGGCGAGTGAAGAGGCAACCGGTTCGAGGATGACATCCGCAACTTCAAATCCTGCGCGCTGTACGCATCGGTACATATTTTTTACGGCGGATACAAGTCCGGTGATAATCTGAACATCTGCCTCCATCCGAACCCCGCTCATTCCAACAGGATCGCTGATTCCATCCTGACCGTCTACAATAAATTCCTGCGGGATCATGTGGATAATCTGCTGATCTGACGGCAGCATGATGTTTTTGCAGTCTTCAAGCAGGCGCTCAACATCTTTGTGCGTAATCTCTCCATCCTTATTGTTGATGGTGATAACACCCTTGCTGCGCATACTGCGGATGTGATCTCCGGCGATACCCACATTTACCGAACGGACCTCGATTCCTGAGGCAAGCTGTGCCTGTTCGATCGCGGTCTGGATAGCATTTACCGTTTTATCGATGTTTACCACCACACCACGGTTCAGCCCTTCGCTCGGAGCCTTTCCCACGCCAAGAATGTTCAGTTTGCCATTCTCGGCTATCGAAGCGACGATTGCGCATACCTTCGTAGTACCTATGTCAAGGCCTACTACAATCCGTTCTTCTTGTTCTTGTACTTCTTTCATATCAGGATGTATGGTTTATTTGCTGTTTATAAATTGCTATGTATTGCTTCTTCTTTAGCGTGATCATGATCAGGTTTCCCGTGCTACTATTTGATTGCGGAACCTGAAGTCGAGCCGGGTGAAGGTATGGATACCCCGAACCGGTACAATTTGTCTGTAAAACTCTTCCCAGTAATCCAGACGCCGTTCAAAGTCTTCATTGCCAAATATCAGCCTGACGCCGTTTTCGCTGCTGAGGGCAAAAACACCATCCTCGGGATGCCAGCCTACTTCGCTGATCGTAATCCCCGAAATTTTTCTGTTGCGTACTTCCCAAAGGAAATCAGCTGCCTGCCTGAATGATTCTGATCTCAGCGTATCTCCGGCGGGATTCACGTTGAAACCAAACAGCAGCGGCAGATCAGGAAAGTTTGATTCCGGCACCGGCATTTTGATTCCGTACCGGTCTACCAGCGCGAGCGCATCGCCCTGCGTAAGAATAGCCACCGGATTTCGCTCGGTTACGTTCAGCTCAAGCCGCCCAAGCGGGGATATATATACAGATGCCCGCTGGATGTAAGGAAGCGACTCAACCCGGTCGAGTACCTGATTGATATTCACGGAATCAGCATGCGTGCCCGTATCAATGGCTGCTGTTTCGATGATATCATTCAGATCAGTATAGTGATAACCCCGGACCGTAACTTCGCCGATGGTGGTATTTTTGGCCATATAAAGCGCACCCGCCCAGACTCCGCCGAAAATCATGATCCCCAGAAAAATGTAAAGCGCTACTCTGGGATTCCGGAATGCGGGGATTTTAACCGAACGGCTATTTTTGGGGGATGAACCCGCGCCTTCGCTCTTTTTCTTCCTGCTTACGCCGTATACAGGTTTATCTTTAGAGGCTGATCCTTTTTTATGATTAAAAATCATGATCCTCCCCCTTTTTTATCATCTTTCTTGCCATACTTACGACGCAGCAGCTCTACGTAGTTCTCGCCGTATTTATATATGTCACCGGCGCCCATGGTAACAATCAGATCACCGGGCTCGCAGATTTCATTCAGTTTTGAGGAGAGGTCTTTTTTATCCTCTACGTAATACACCGCGCGCTGGCCGTAATTTTTGGCTTTATCAGAAATCAGTTTTCCGGAAACGCCCTCAATTGGTTTTTCACGGGATGGGTACACGTCGGTTATCACCATCACGTCGGCATCAAAAAATGAGAGACCGAACTCTTCCTGAAGCTGCTGCGTGCGGGAATAAAGATGCGGCTGGAATACGGCCACAATTCGCTTATCCGGCCAGCCTTTTCGCGCCGCGCTGATTGTCGCCTGAACTTCAGTGGGATGATGCGCGTAATCATCCACCACGATAATGTCGTTTTCGCTGTACTTAACCTGAAAACGACGAAATACGCCGGAAAACTTCTTGAGCCCTTCACGGATTTTCTCAAACGGGATATTCAATTCCAGGCCAACAGCGATCGACGCCAGCGCATTTTTGACATTATGCTCGCCGGGCGCCTCAATAGAAACTCTGCCGAGTTTTTTGTTTTCAAAGATGACATCAAACTCGGTGTTCATACCCTTCATCCGAAGCGCCGCCGGACGCAAATGCGCCTGAGGCGTAAATCCGTAGGTAAACACTTTTCTGGTCAGCCTTGGAATGATGCTTCTCACGTTGTGATTGTCCAGACAGATAATCACAGAACCGTAAAACGGAACTTTGTTGGCAAATTCAACAAACGCGTCTTTGATATCCTCAACATCATCGTAAATATCCAGATGATCCGCATCAATGTTGGTGATTACAGCCATAGACGGAGTTAATCTCAGAAATGTGCGGTCGAATTCATCGGCCTCAACGAGGATGATATCCCCGCCGCCCACAACGGCATTTGTTTTATCAAAACTGTGCACTTTACCACCCACCATAATCGTGGGATCAAACTCGCCGCTTTGCACCACAAGGCCGGCCATTGTTGTGGTTGTGGTTTTTCCGTGCGTTCCGGCTATTCCGATACCGAATTTCATGCGCATCAGCTCGGCGAGCATTTCCGCGCGTTTGATGGTTGGAATTTTCTGTGCAATGGCGCGCGCCGTTTCCACATTTTCTTCAGCTTTTACCGCACTGGTGTAAACCACCACATCGGCGCCTTCGATGTGATCAGCCGAGTGGCCGAGGAAAATTTCGGCTCCCAATTCCTTCAGGCGCTCGGTTGTATCAGAAACCGCACCATCTGATCCGGTTACTTTATACCCTTTACGGAGCAAAATCTCGGCCATGCCGCTCATACCAATCCCACCAATACCAACCATATGTATATGGCGTGTATTTCCAAAAACGGGCTGTGTTTGTACTTCTGAGCTCATGCGGTAACGGTCTTGGTTTGGGTGATAAACTGAATAATGTCTTTTGCGATAGATTCGGCGGCATCAGGGCGCGCCATTTGTTTTGCTGATATCGACATCAGCTCAAGGCGATCGGCATCAGAAAACATTTCGCGGATAGTTTGCGGAAGCTTCTGATTTACCTCTCGATCAGTTAGTACCATCGATGCGCCGCCGGTTTTCATTGCCATGGCGTTGTGCGTTTGATGATCTCCCGCCACATGCGGTGATGGCACCAGCAAACTCGGTTTTCCGGTAATGAGGAGCTCTGAACAGATGCTCGCGCCGGCGCGGCTGATTACAATATCCGCCGCGGAATAGGCGTAGCGCATATTGTCGATAAAGTGAAAGAGCCGCAGATTCTGAAATTTATTGGGATCAAGAAGGCTTTGAACGGATTCAATATATTTTGATCCGCACTGCCATATAATCTGCATTCCCATTTCGTCGTGCAGTTCGGCTAGGTTTTCTGCGATGGCGTCGTTTATCGCCTTGGCGCCGCCGCTGCCGCCGAGCACGAGAATGGTCGGTTTTTTGGGATCAAATCCGTAGGAGTGATACGCTTCGTCGCCGGCCGGGGTCATCAGCTGTTTTCTGGTCGGATTTCCGCAAAGAACGATCTTCTCATCATCCAGATACTGCGAAGCGGCTTCAAAAGCGGTATAAATTACGGTCGAATTTTTAGCCAGCATTCTGATCGTTACGCCCGGATAGCTGTTCTGCTCCTGCAAAAAGAGAGGAATCCGCTTCCGCGCCGCGACCCACCCTACCGGACCACAGACGTATCCGCCGGTACAAACCACGGCATCGGGCTTAAACTCGTTTATGATCTTCCAGCTTTGTGTAATGCTTGTAGCAAGTTTAACCGGAACCAGCAGATTCTGCAGCGTAAACCTGCGCTGAATGCCGCTGATCCAGATATTTTTAATAGGATATCCTGCCTTGGGAACCGCAATCCACTCCATTTTGTCGCGGGAACCGGCAAACGCAATTTCCACCGGAGTATCGCTGTCGCGCAGCGCATCCGCGATGGCGATGGCCGGATACACATGTCCGCCCGTTCCGCCGCCGGAAATCAGTACTCGTAAAGGTTTGCTGGTTTTATTCATGTTTTTTTTCGTCAGGATATCATCAGGCTAATTTTTCGTCGCGGCGGTATTTGGAGATATTCAGCAGAATACCAACCATCACACCTGAGAAAAGCATACTCGTTCCTCCGTAGCTCACAAACGGCATCGGAAGTCCGGTTACCGGAAACAGGCCGCATGCAACGGCAGCGTTCACAAATCCATACAAAACAAGGGTGAGCGTACAGGCCACCGCCAGCATGGCTCCCGCTTCATCGCGGGCATTTCGGGCAATGAAAACGACGCCCCGTATCAGAATCAGTACAAAAATGAGCAGAATAAATCCGGCTCCGATCAGTCCGTACTCTTCGGCGATGATCGCAAAAATAAAATCGTTGTATGGCGCCGGAAGGAAATCACGCTGGGTGCTTTTCCCCACGCCAACGCCAAAAAATCCGCCTTTCGCAATGGCTATATGCGCCTGCTGCGCCTGGTAACCGGCGGCCAGCGCAAATTCATCACTTTTTATGTGGATGACCTGCTCGAAATAGTTACTGATCCTCGACTGCCTTTCCAGCGATTGCGAAAGCAAAAACGCTGCGCCCAGCAGACCAACCAGAGCAACTGCTCCAAGCTGAAGCACGCTGACGCGGCCGATAAACATAATCAGGAAACAGATGGCCATCAGAAGTGCCGCACTGCTGAAATCCTCGATTCCGATAAGCAGACACGTAATCGAAATCCAGATCATAATCGGCACAAAGGATTTCTTAAAATCCTTGATATACTCTTTTTTCTCGGTGAGCATCACAACCAGATGTATCAGCAGCGCCACAGACGCAAATGACGACGGCTGAAACGAGAATCCGGCCACGTTCAGATAGCGGCGCGCTCCAAAAACCTCGTTTCCGTACAAAGCGACTATAATCAGGAAAACCCAGCTCAGAATAACGGCAACCCTGCTGAACCGCTTCAGATGCCAGTAATTGAGCTTTGAGAAGATGATCATCACCACAAAAGCGATAACCAGCTTTACGATGTGCCCGATCACCAGCTTGTTCGCCGTGGTGCTGTGCGCTTCGGCGAAATATGCGATTGACGAGTACACCGCCAGAATACCAAACATCATCAGCATAAATACGCCGGCCAGCAGATAGCGATCGCTTCCGCGTGCCTCCGGCGTGCCCTCTTCCACGAAGAGCGGCCCTGACATTGTTTTATTTCCGGGTGACGTAAAGTTCATTTTAAAGCTTTGCTACAAGGTTTTTGTACACTTCGCCGCGATGTTCGTAGCTGTCGAACATATCGAACGACGCGCAGGCCGGGCTCAGTAAAACGACTTCGCCTTTTCTGGCTTTTTTGAACGATGTGACAACCGCATCTTCCATGGAATCCGCTTTAATCAGATAAGGAACCACATCGCCAAGCTGATCACAGATTTTATCCTGTGCTTCACCGATGGCAATCACCGTGTGGACTTTTTCAGCAAGCTGATCTTTCAGTTCGAGGTAGTTGTTACCCTTATCGCGTCCGCCGAGGATTAGCACGGTCGGCACTTTTACGCTCTGGAGCGCAAACCATACCGCATTTACATTGGTCGCTTTACTGTCGTTTATCCAGCGAACGCCGTTCAGAATGCGAACCAGCTCAAGGCGATGCTCCACGCCTTCAAACGTTTCCAGGCTTTCACGGATCGCCTCGTTTGAAATTTCAGATACTCGCGCCGAAATGGCCGCCGCGAGTCCGTTTCCGAGATTATGTTTTCCTTTCAGTCCAACTTGTGATACGGGCATAAGAGGCTCCTCCTTTCCGTTAAACTTCAAAACGATCTCATCATTTTTGATATAGGCTCCGCGCTCCACCGCCTCATTAACCGAATAGCTAAACATGGCAGGATGCTCAGGCCGGATTCCGATTCCGGCGATCTGTTCCTTCAGAACCGGATCATCGTAATTATAAATGAATACATCTTCCGGCTTCTGATTTTTCATAATGCTCATTTTTGATGCGGTGTAGTTTTCAAACCGGTTCTGATACCGGTTCAGGTGATCTGGAGTTATATTCAAAATGACGCTCACGGCAGGACGGAATGTGTGGATGTGATCCAGCTGAAAACTGCTTACTTCGAGAATGACATCCGTTTCTTTTTCCGTTTTATCTGCAAATTCTGACCACGCGGTGCCGATATTTCCGCCAAGCACCGATTTCCTGGATGCCGCTTCCCACATGTGGTGCATCCAGCTGGTGGTCGTAGTTTTTCCGTTGCTTCCCGTTACGGCAATCACGTGATTTGGCGCAAACCAGCTGGCCGCCTCAATTTCGGAGCAGACTTTTTTACCGGCATTCAAATAATGCTGTACCAGCGGCGCCTCATCAGGCACGCCCGGACTTACCACCGCGAAATCCGCGGTTTCTGCGCGCTCTGAATGACCGCCGTCCTCAAACGGGATACCGCTTTTTGCGAGTCGGTTACGAAATACCTCAGGAACTGAGCCTGCATCCGTAACAAAAACCTCTGCGCCGTTTCGCTGCAGCAGCTCCGCCACCGCAACCCCGCTTCTGGCCGCTCCGATAACAACGATATGTCGGTTACGAATATCCATTATTAGCGAATCTTGAGGGTCAGGATGGTAATTACGGCCAGCATAACGGCTATGATCCAGAAACGGACAACGATTTTTGGTTCCGCCCAGCCCTTCTTTTCAAAATGATGATGAATCGGTGCCATCAGGAATACCCTCCGGCCTTCACCATATTTTTTCTTTGTGTAGCGAAACCACGTTGTCTGAATGATGACGGAGAGTGTTTCCATCAGAAAAATTCCGCAGAGCACCGGCAGCAAAAGTTCCTTATGAACCATAAGGGCTAATGCGCCGATAGCTCCGCCGAGGGCAAGAGAACCAGTATCTCCCATAAATACCTGGGCAGGATAGGTGTTGTACCATAAAAATCCGAAGCACGCGCCTACGAGCGCAGCGCTGAATATGGCCAGTTCGCCGGTTCCCGGGAGAAAAATCAGATCTAAATACGAGGAGTAATCCACACGGCCGGATACGTACGCGAGCACGCCGAGCGCCATTCCGGCAACGGCTGTGGTTCCGGCAGCAAGACCGTCAAGGCCGTCGGTGAGGTTTACCGCGTTGCTCACTCCGGTAATGATAAACACGACCACAGGAATGTAGATCAGCCAGCCAAGCGATTCGCCCAGAAACGCGTAGTTGATGTTCACATCCTTCACAAATGGAACCGTGCTGAGCGTGTTGTAATCGCTGAAATCGGGATAGAAATAGAGGAATAATCCTAAAATGATACCAACCGTAATCTGGCCAACCAGCTTGAAGCGTCCCATCAAACCATCTTTATTTTTTTTGATGATTTTGATGTAATCGTCGATAAACCCTACCAGCCCAAGGCTCAGAACCACAAAAATGATCAGCCAGGTGTACGGATTATCGGGGCGCATCCACAGTAACGCGGGAAGTACGATCGCAAAAATGATGATCAGGCCGCCCATACTCGGCGTTCCTGCTTTTACTTTGTGATGATCCAGGCCCACATCATCCCGGATGGTTTCGCCAAGCTGCATTCTGCGCAGCATGTTTATAATCTTGCCGCCAAACAGAAGGCTGATAATCAGCGCGGTTCCCGCAGCAAGCGCCGCGCGGACCGTTATAAACGAAAACGCGCCAAATCCGGGCGGGCCATATACAGATTCAATCCAGTCCAGTAGCCAAAACAGCATCAGCGGGCCTCCATTTGGTCTGAGGTTTGGATTGATGTTCCGCTGTTGCGCTTTTTAAGCGCGGCCAGTGCGACTTCGCAATCATCAAAATGATGACGCACGCCGTCGATTTCCTGATACGTTTCGTGGCCTTTACCAGCAATCAGTACAATATCCTTAACCGCCGCTTTTAGTACAGCCTGACGAATCGCCCGTTCACGCTCGGGATAAACCAGAACTTCTTCAGAATCATCAAATCCTTCCATGATATCCCCAATGATATCTTCCGGATTTTCTGTTCTGGGATTATCAGACGTAACGATAATCATATCCGCATAACGCTCGGCCACTTTTGCCATTTCGGGACGCTTTTTACGATCACGGTCTCCGCCGCATCCAAAAGTAACGATCAGTTTTCCGTCACCTTTAATCCCAAAAAGCGTTTGGGAGACATTTTCCAGCGCGTCGGGCGTATGGGCGTAATCAACAATCACTGCCGGCTGCTTTACGTCCGGTAAGTTTTCATCCGCAACGCGCTCCATTCTACCTTTTGCGCCGGCACATTCGCCAAGCGCGGTGGCTGCCGTAGAGGCTGATACGCCGAACGAGCGACAGATCAGATACGCAGCGGCCAGATTGCGCGCGTTAAATTCGCCAATCATGGAGCTTTGGATAATCTGGTCATCAACCGAAATTACCAGTCCGTTGGCGTCATTGGAGATAATCTCAAGGCCTTCATTCATGCCGAATTTCCAAACCTGAGCATGGGTATCCGATACCATAAACTCAGCAAACTGGTCATCAGCGTTGATGATTGCGACTGCTTCCGGGTTGAGCCCGTCAAATAAAATTTTCTTGGCCGTTGCGTAGGCCTCCATCGACTTGTGATAATCGAGATGGTCGTGGCTCAGGTTTGTGAAAGCCGCTGCCGAAATATCGAGTCCGGAAATTCTTTTCTGATCAAGAGCGTGCGAAGATGCTTCCATCACAACGTGGGTGCATCCTTCATCCGCCATCATTTTCAGGTCAGCGGCAACTCCTGTGGCATCCCCGGTGGTGAGCCTGCTTTCAAAGGATTTTTCACCCGCCATCCGGCTGATGGTTCCGAGTAATCCGGTTTTATACCCAATACTGCTCAGCGCCTGATGCACCAGCGTAGATACCGTAGTTTTGCCGTTTGTTCCCGTTATCGCCGCAATTTTGAGCTTTTTCTGGGGATCATCCGCCATAAATAGTGCCAGCGGCGACCAGGCCTCACGCGTATCATTCAGCAGGATGTACGTCACATTCTTTGATTCCGGAAGTTTTCCGGCAAGATCTTTTTGAGCTACAACAACCGAAACGCCGTTATCAACAACCTGGCTGATGTATTTATGTCCGTCCGTCGTAAATCCCTTAACGGCAATGAAAAGATCATCTTTACCGGCCAGCCTTGAATCGTGCTGCAGCGAATTTGCATACCGGTCCTCTGCTTCAGCTCCTTGAACTGAAACCGGATTCAGAAATGATATGATGTCGCTGATTTTCTTCATTAATTTGCTGCTTCGGCAAGCACTTCCATCGGCCTTGCTCTTCCCCGGATCGTAACGGCGCGCCCCTGCTTCATTACGGCACCGGCTGCCGGAAACTGATTATAAACAGTACCTGAGCCGTGGCGGTTAACTTCATACCCGGCCTGACGCAGTGCCACAACGGCCTGCCTCATGCTCATCCCGCGAACTTCGGGAATGCGGTTTGTGGTATCTTCGTCAACTTCATCGCCTTTGCTGGTCAGAAGCACAATTTTCTGTCCGGTCGGGATCTCACTGCCGGCTGCGGGTTCCTGACCCAGAACTACCGTTCCGTGGCCTTCCACCGTGTATCCAAGATTTTGATGCTGTAACAGCGACGCGGCCAGATCAAGATTGAGCCCGGCAACGCGCGGTACGTACCGGTTATCGTTTTGCTCCTGCTCTTTTTTCACGTAATAGCGAACTTCTTCATCCACGCCGATCACTCTTTTGGCGATATTTCTGAGAATCGGGCCGGCCATGAAACCGCCGTAAATACTGGTTCTTGGCTCATCCAGCAGGATAAAGCAGACGTACTTTGGATTTTCAGTCGGATAAAATCCTACGATTGAAGCACGGTATCTGGCACGATAGCGGCCGTCAACAAATTTCTGTGCGGTACCGGTTTTGGCGGCGATACTGAGTCCCTCAACGGCCGCAAACTGGGCGGTTCCCTCTTCGGTAAGCACGCTTTCAAAAACCGGAGTGAGATCACGGATTGTCTGCGGCTTAATCGCTTCACGAAGAACATGCGGACGGTTTTGATGAATTACTCGTCCCCGTTCATCATGAATCTGGCTGACGACATAGGGGCGCATTACTTTACCGCCGTTTGCAAACGCGGCGTAGGCCATCGCCATTTGGAGTGGTGTAACCTGAACTTCGTACCCGACGGACATCCACGGAAGCGTAACCAGCGACCAGTTATGCGGACGCTGCAAACGGCCGCTTTCCTCGCCCGGCAGATCTATACTTGTGGATGTGCCAAAGCCGAGATTTCTGGCGTACTGGTAAAATGTGTCCGGTTTCAGGCGCATCGCCACTTCGGCGGTGGCAATATTCGAAGACTTTTGCATCGCCTGGCTGAATGAAACCGACCCCAGCGGATCATGATCGCGCATCCACTGTCCGTGAATCTGAACCCGGCCGTTATCGGGGGTGTCGAATACCTCATACAGATCAACAACATTCTGCTCAAGGGCAGCAATCGCCGTAACCAGCTTGAAGGTTGAGCCGGGCTCAATCATATCCGCAATGGCGTTGTTTCGGCGATTTTCATTTTCAATCGTACCCGGAAGATTCGGGTTATATGTAGGATAATTAGCCATCGCCACCACTTCCCCGGTTCTGGGGTTGACCATCACCGCTGTACCCTGCTTGGCACGGGCCCGCTGAACTCCATTCTTGAGCTCTTCCTCCACAATCGCCTGAATTCGGGCGTTGATCGTAGTCTGAATCGTGTGGCCCTGAACCGGCTGTTTACGTGGCGCACCTACAAACGCGCGAATCCGGTTTCGGCTGTCTTTGCGAACCTGCTGGATACCGTCCTCACCACGCAGGTAATCATTATAATAGGACTCCAGCCCCATCACACCAGCCATATTGTGGTTAACATGCCCAATTGCATGAGCTGCGAGCTGATCAAAATTGTACCGGCGCCTGTAGTTTTCCTCAAGGATAATCCCCCTTACTCTCAGGCTTCTTAAACTGTCGTACGCCACCCGGTCGAGTCCACGACTGAGCACAATATATCTGGAACCTCTCGGAGCCTGCTGAATTCGCCGCTGATACCGGCTTTGTGAATTCTCAGTAAAGTGTGAAAGCGTTCCGGTTACCAGATTCATGTGCTCAGCCGTAACACCCGGTGCATGCGGATCTACCGCCAGCGAATACGTGGTGGTATTCGTTGCGAGAATCAAGCCGTTGCTGTCAACAATATTTCCGCGCTGTGCAGGAATAGTGATGTAATCCAGCGCCTGCGCGTTCCAAAGCGCACGCAGGTTATCCCCCTGCATAAACTGTATGCGGAATATCTGGAATATGATCAGGCATGGAAGGATAACCACCAATCCAAGGACCAAAAACATTCGCGCCAGTAAAGATGCTCTGGAAGTATCCATACTATTGGTTTAATTGTATGACGTAATCAGCCGGCCCGCTTTCTATGAATCCGCTCTGCCTGGCTCTTGAATAAATCAGTGGTGGCCCGGTAAGCCTGTCGTGCGTCAGCTTCCGGTCCTCGTAAATCAATCGTACGCGGTCGTATTCGCGCTGGGTCTGGCTCACTTCCTGCAATATCGCCTGTGTGGTAAACACGTGGGTGATATACAGGTAGCCGCAAACGCCAAGAATCAGCGACCAGAGAATAATCCGGCCGGCGGTAAGCGCATTTTTCAGCTTTGGCGCTGTGGGAATATCCGCACGGTTCCGGCCTTTTTTAGTTTCGTATATAAAGTGATTACCGCTGCTGGTCTTGCTAACACGCTCTTTGGTCGCACTTCCGTTCGACGGAGCCCCCTTTTTCTTTCGCACGTTTGGTTTTACAGCAGGTTTGCTGAGCGGAGACTTTATCATCATGGCGTTTCCTCCGTTTTCTCAGCGGCTCTGAGGCGCGCACTTCTTGATCTCGGGTTCTCTGATTTTTCCTTTTCCGTAGCCATAACCACTTTATTGACTACCGGATCAAACGGGCGAATCACGTTTCCGTAAAAATCTTTCTCCTGCTCGCCTTCCTCATTTCCGGCCTTAAACCAGTTTTTTACGATGCGGTCTTCAAGCGAGTGGTAGGATATCACCACAATGCGTCCGCCCGGCTTCAGCAGTCTTGTGGACTGATCGAGCACGCGGCGCAGCATTTCAAGCTCTTTGTTTACCTCAATGCGGATGGCCTGAAAAACACGCGCCAGGCTTTTTACGGTTTTGGGAGGATGCACCACTGCTTCCACACAATCGCGCAATTGAGATGTTGACTCAATCGGGCGGTTTTCGATAATCCTCCGCGTGATGGCCGGCGCAAATCGCTCTTCACCGTAAACGTATAAAATTCTTCTGAGCTCGTGCTCGGTGTAGTTATTGAGCACATCCGCCGCCGTAGTGGCGCGAAGATTTCCCATCCGCATATCCAGCGGGCCATCTTCACGAAAACTGAATCCGCGGCCGGGATCATCTATCTGATGACTGGAAACGCCGAGATCGAGCAGAATACCGCTCACTTTTCCGTGATATTCCGGATCGAGCAGTGTTTCCAGGTAACCGAAATTTCCTTTAATGGTTTTGAAGCGGGAATCGCCGCCAACGTTTGCGGTTGCCTCTGCGAGCGCTTCATCATCCTGATCCAGACCAAAAACCGTTGCGTTTTCTCCGAGCTCTTTCAGCAGCCCGATGGTGTGGCCGCCCGCGCCGAGCGTCGCATCTATATATATGCCGTCAGGATCGGTGCGCAGAAACCCGATAGATTCAGAAAGCATAACCGGTATGTGATACTCAGTAGCCATCATTCCTGATCAAGGCCTCCCATCACGTTTTCAAACAGATCCTGATACGATTCGAAATCCATCTGATCATCCTCTGCCTCAAGCTGATCTGGTGACCATATTTCGATTCGCTCGCCGCTTCCGATAAAAATGGCGCGATCATTTATTCCGGACCAATCCATCAGTTTTGAAGGGAGCGCAATCCGGTTGTGGCTGTCGAGGGAAACATCTTCCGCGCTTCTCAGGAAATTCCTGATTACGGTACGACCTTTTTTGGTGAAGGAGTTTATCCGGCCGAGTTTATCCTCAACTTCTGTCCAGCGGTCTTCGGGATACAAATACAGACATTTCTCAAGGCCGCGCAGGATGGTAAAGCGCTCCTGGGCGGATGGATCGAGGTA
Organism: Balneolia bacterium; assembly: GCA_003567135.1. GTDB lineage: Bacteria > Bacteroidota > Rhodothermia > Balneolales > Cyclonatronaceae > PXAI01. The sequence continues at coordinate 18,555 of PXAI01000235.1, forward strand.
CTTACGCAGCTTAGCCGGGAAGCTGACGCGACCTTTAGAGTCCACCGAATGGTCATATTCACCTTTAAAGCTTGCCACTTTTTCCTTCTGGAAATGTTGATTTTGATACGAGAGGAGCAGGTTTGGGATTTTATCCCACTTCATCCCACTTTGACCCACAAAGTAGTTTATTTAAAACCAATAAGTCAAGTAATGATGTTGGTTTAATTCATTTTTTTTGAATAAGCCTCTGTTGCCGGTTTGATTTGTAAATCATCAACCTAACTTATACACATAATAACATGTAAGTAATATGTGCGGATTCTGCGTGGCCGTCTTTTTGCTTTTTTGTGATCATCCATAAATAGCTCTACTACTCTCTTTTTATTGATGAAATTTTACTTCTGATTAACCCCGGATTTCATCATCTTGATATCTGCCGCATTGTGTTGCGGAACGCCTCGTATTTTATTAGTATTAGATACTTTTGTTGCGTGCTGTTTGCCTGGCATCTATAATCCTGAATTTCAGCACTTTACGGATTTTTTGTAATTATAACGATCAATATATTTAAGTCACATGAAATTCAATGTTTCCAGCGGCGAATTAGTAAGAGGGCTTTCGGCAGTTGCCGGCGCGGTTCCGGCCAAAGCCACTCTCCCGATTCTTGAAATGGTTCTTTTTGAAAGCGAAAACGACAAGCTTAAGCTTACGGCCACCGATATCGATGTTTCGATCGTGGAGTACGTCAGCGCCGAGTTTGACAAAGAGGGATCCGTTGCTGTTCCGGTAAGGCGCCTGCTCGATACGCTCAGGCAGCTTCCGGATATTCCTGTACTTTTTGAGGTGGATGAGCGCCAGAACGTGAAGTTCAAAACCGAAATGGGAACCTACAAACTCGCCGGAGAAAGCGGAGACGAATTTCCTGAAATGCCCGATCTCAGCGAAAGCACCGATATCAGCGGTTCTACCAATATGATTCGCGAGGCGATCCGCCGCACAAGCTTTGCCGTTTCCAGCGACGACCTTCGTCCTGCCATGATGGGTGTTTATTTTCAGATCGGAACCGAAAGCAGCAAAATTGTTGCCACCGACGGCCACAGGCTGGTGAAGCTAACCCAGAATAATCTCGCGGCTCCGAAAGACATCAGCTTTATCGTGCCCGAAAAAGCTTTGAATCTTACGCTGAAATCGCTGCACGGTGAAAACTCTAAGATTCGCGTAACGGAAGATCACATCAGTTTCCACAGCGACTCCACCCAGGTTATCGCGCGCCTGATTAACGAGCAGTATCCGAACTACGAAACGGTAATCCCAAAGGATAACGACAAAATCCTGAAAGTGAACCGCGATCAGATGCTAGCCACTGTTAAGCGTGTTTCCATTTTTTCAAGCACAACCACGCGCCAGATCAGGCTTGAGCTGAAGCCCGACGAAATGGTGATCTGCGCCGAGGATATCGACATGAGCAGCGAAGCCAAGGAATCCATTGCCTGTGAATACAGCAACGAGGAAATGTCGATCGGTTTCAACGCGCGCTATCTTGCCGACGTGCTTAGCAATGTGGATGATCCCGAAGTTGTTTTCGAATTCTCCTCTCCGAACCGGGCGGGAATCGTAAAACCATCCGTTCAGGATGATGACTCCGATATTCTGATGCTCGTAATGCCGGTTATGCTCAATACCTATTGATCAATGCCTGCAACGCGGCCAATAATTACCCTTACTTCTGATTTCGGGTATCGGGATCATTACGTCAGCGCACTTAAGGCGGCCATTATTGGCATCGCTCCGGAAGTGCGCATGATTGATGTATCCCACAGCATTCCGCCGCAGGATGTTATGGCCGGAGCCTGGGTTCTGAGAAACGCCGCGTTTGTCTATCCGCCGGGCTCTATTCACGTTGCCGTTGTAGATTCAAAATCGGGGACCAGCCCCGGGCCTCTTGCCATCAAGATTGATGATCAGATTTTTGTAGGACCGGATAACGGCCTTTTCTCACTGATCGCGGTAGATAAAGAGTATTCCGCCTGGAGGATTACCAAGCCGGATATCATCCGAAAGAAATTTCCGGTGATGCACTACGGGCGCGACGTCATCGCTCCGGCGGCGGCGTGGCTGGCTTCCGGAAACCGGATTTCTGATATTGGAGAAAAAGTTGAGGATATCGTTACCTACCGCTGGGCCACGCCAATCAGTGATAATGAGGGGATTCAGGGCTGGGTGGTTCATATTGATACGTTCGGAAACCTGATCTCGAATATTCCCTCCTCCATGCTGGAAAAAAGCGCCGGGCGCGCGCTGAAGATTTATGTCGGAACGACAATACTTAATGGTATTGTTAAAAACTTTTCCGACGTGCCGGCCGGTGATCCCGCCGCGCTGATCGGCAACTCCGACATGCTGGAAATTGTGGTTAACCGCGGCTGCGCCGAAGAACTCCTTGGGGTTCAGAAAGGTGCTCCGGTTTCCGTAATTTTCCAGAAATAATCTCCCCCGCTTCAACACGACTGTCCTATGGCTCCTGATTTCAAGCATCATCTGCTTTTACTCGAAGATGAAACGGAATCTGCTGATATGCTTTCCGGATTTCTGGAAATGCAGGAATTCCGCGTTTCAGTCGCCGCCGACGGAGATCAGGCCATCGACATCCTCAAAAAAAATCCCGGCAAAATTGATCTGGCTATTCTGGATATCATGGTGCCGAAACACTCCGGGATTGAGGTCTGCCGGTTCATCAGAAAACATCCTGCCCTGAAATCCACGCCGGTCATTTTTCTTACGGCCAAAGATCAGGAGCGCGATGAAATTCTTGGCCTCGAAGCCGGAGCCGATGACTACGTTTCAAAACCGGCAAGCCTGAACCTGATTTTAGCCCGTATAAAATCGTTGCTCCGGCGCCAGTCCGTTAAAGGCTCAGGATGGCTGAATATGCGTCAGGTGTACGTCAATACCGAAAACCGGGAAGCCTTTCTTAAAGATCAGCGCCTTGACCTCACACATACCGAGTACAAAATCCTCGAGCTTTTTTTCAGGAATCCGGCGCGCGTTTTTACGAGACAGGAAATTCTGGAGCACATCTCGGATGAAAACAAATTCGTTTTTGATCGCACGGTAGATGTTCACGTAAAAAATCTGCGCATCAAGCTGGAAGAAGACGGCGAGCTGATAAAAACCTACCGGGGCACCGGTTACGGACTCAATCGTGATCTGATTGAATCATGAAAATTCAGTATAAACTTTCGCTGACGTTCATCCTGCTGCTCATTTTTGGCGTAACGGCCATCAGCAGCTACACGATTATGTCGGTGAGGGCGTATCTGCTGAGCCAGGGCGAAGAAAACCTGATCAACGACGCCCGCCTGATTCAGCTTGTACTGCAAAATGAAATTTTTGAGAATGACGGAATCTCCGACACCCGGCTCAATCAGTTTTCCGGCTACGAAGTCGCGATTTACGATATCACCGGAAACAGAATCCGCTTCTTCGGTGAGCCAAACCTGACGCAGCCCACTTTGCCTGATGACCTCACCCGAAAGTTATCGCAGCAAAACAGCACCGTGGTTACCTCAGAATCTGATAATCAGTTTCTGTTTGTGTACAACCTCATTTCACGCGCTGACGGAAACCGGATTCTTGCTGTAGGCCAATCCAAAGAGGTCATCAATCAGCCGGTTCGCACCATGCGCTGGATCGTTTATTCGGGGATGTTTATTTCGATTTCCATCATCCTGTTTGTGAGCTTTATCTTTTCGAAATACCTCTCGCAGCCGATCATGCAGCTGACCGACGCGTCGCGAAAAATCGCCGATGGCGATACTGATTACACCATCAACCTGGAACGGGAAGATGAGTTCGGAACACTCGCAGATTCCCTGAATCAAATGTCGGCCAAACTCCGGGCGGATAACGAGCAACTGAAGCTGGCCAGTGAAAAACAGCGCCAGTTTTATGCGGATATCGCCCATGAAATCCGGAATCCGCTGCACACCATTATGGGCACGCTTGAAATGATGCAAATGGACGGCATCGCGGAAGATAAACGCCAAAAGTTTTCAAAAAGCGCGATGAGTCAGGCCGACCGGATTAACCGGTTGTTCAAGGATTTGATGACGCTCCAGCGGTCTGATCTGGATCAGAACTTTATTGCCGAAAAACGGTTCCGGATTGATGAGCTGATCAAAAAATCGGGACAGACGTTCCAGGGAATTGCGCAGGACAAAGGGATTGATCTCTCCTGTAAAGCCGGAAAACATCACGTAACCGCCGATCCTGATAAAATCGAGCAGGTTCTGGATAATCTAATCTCAAACGCGCTTAAATATACGCCCGCCGGATCTGTGACCATCTCCGCTGAAAAAGATGGCGGCAAAGTTCGTGTTGAGGTTAAGGATACAGGCATCGGAATTCCGAAGGATCATCACCCCAGACTCTTTGACCGCTTTTACCGAACCGACAAAGCCAGATCGCGCGACAGCGGCGGAACGGGACTTGGACTTGCCGTGGTCAAAAGCATCCTCGATGCGCACGGTTCTGAAATTGGCATAGAAAGCGAACCCGGCAAGGGTACCAAGATCTGGTTTCATTTGAATGCGGGCTGATTGCTACCTGATTCTTAACCAGGAAGTTTTCTCATTTGAAAAATGATGGTAAAAACATCAGCGGAAAGCAATGCATTGTGTCGCTATACAGGCTGTGGCGAAATAATTTGTGGGCATCACTGCTCGGTGCGCTTTATAATAAATTTCGGTATCATCCGGTAAACTTTCTCACATCCTTTAACGCCCAAAACCTGTCATCTTTCTATGAGCAAACCAAATCTGCTGATTGCCTTTGGCGGTATTTCTCCCGAGCACGAAGTTTCTGTAATTACGGCAATTCAGGCAGCGTCGGCCATTGGAAAAGAACGCTATAATCTGATCCCCCTTTACATCAGCAAAAACGGCCGGATGCTCACCGGAGAAAAACTGCTCGATCTGGAATTTTATAAGGATCTTAAAAAAGCGGAGGCAGAAGCTGATCCGTGCGCATTTCAGACGGATGAAAACGGCCAGACGGTTCTGACGAATTTGAAAGGCAAAGGCTGGTTTTCCAAACCCGAACAACATCATATAAACACGGTTTTAGTCGCTTTTCACGGCGGTGACGGCGAAAATGGAAGTTTTCAGGGGTTGTGCGAATCCTATAATCTGCCCTACACAGGCAGTAATCCGATGGCGTCTTCTGTCGGGATGGATAAACGGGCCGCGAAAATTTTTGCCGGATCAATCGGAATTCCGGTTGTGGGCGATGTTTTTGTAACAGAATCTGAATGGATTGCCGACAAAGCCAGCCTGGTGGCGGATGTGGAGAAACTGAAATATCCCGTGTTTGTGAAACCGGTTCACCTTGGCAGCAGTATTGGTGTTCAGAAAGCATCCGACCGAGAGGCGCTGGAAGTTGCCGTGGAAACCGCGTTCAGGTTTGATGATCAGCTGATTGTTGAGAAGGCGGTGAGTCCCCTTCTTGAAGTGAACTGCTCGGTAATCGGCGATGCAGACCGGGCGCGGCCCAGCGTGTGCGAACAACCTTTGACGCAGGCCGAGTTGCTATCTTTCGAGGACAAGTACATGGGTGATGACGGAAAAGGGATGGCTTCTGCCACGCGGATTATTCCAGCCCCGATCGGCGACGAGCTCACCAAAAAAATCCAGCAGGATTCCGTCAAATTATTCAGATCCCTGAACGGATCAGGCGTGGCACGGCTCGATTTCCTCATCAACAAGGAAACCAACGAGTATTTCTTTAACGAGATCAACACCATTCCGGGATCGTTTTCATTTTATCTCTGGGAAAAAACCGAGCTTCCGTTTCCCGCTTTAATTCAGGAACTGATCGATATCGCTCAGAAAAGGCATCAGACTAAAAACGGGCGCGTGCGCTCTTACGAAACCAACCTTCTGAGCTCTAAAGCCGCTAAGGGCATTAAGGGATTGAAAGGCAAAGGCTGATTATTCCGGCACTTTTCGGCACTTGTTATCGTTGTAATTTGTGATTAACGTTTTACAGGTCGATTCTATACTTCATAAACCAGCTACTATGAACATCCGCTCCCTGCTTTTTTTACTCATCGCCATTTTCATTTTCGCCGCGTGCAGCAGAACTGAAACAGTTGTCGTTCGCGATCAGGCGCAGACCGCTTCCACCGCCACGCCTTCTGAAGATTCTCCGGCCGTTCAGGATCCCATAACCCTGACCATCGGCGAAATCGAAAAAGTCTACAGCTTTGATCCTCTTTTTGCCCTGAACGCTGCTTCAAAACGCATCGCCGGCCTCGTGTACGACCGGCTGGTTAATCTGGATGAAGATGAGAACATTGTTCCGATGCTCGCCGAATCCTGGGAAGTGAGCGATGATTCTCTTGAATACGTGTTTAAGTTAAGAAACGACGCATTTTTTCACGATGATGACGTATTTGCTGCCGGCAGAGGACGCCGCGTTACGGCTTCGGATGTCAAGCTTATGTTCATCAGAATGGCGGGCCACGATGTGCCGAGATATGGCGCCGAAATGTTTCTGGATTCCATCGTCGGATTTGACGCGTTTCACCGTCAGGAAAACTTCACCTTTTTTACCGAAGAAGCCGTACTTGATGAAATATCAGGAATTTACGTAATTGATGACCGCACGATTTCATTCGAACTTTACGAACCGGATGACGCGTTTTTACGCAATCTTGCTTCTCCGCTGGCTTCTGTTTATCCCTATGAAGTTTTCCGTGAGCGCGCCACCGGGCTGCATCAGGAACCGGTAGGATCAGGCCGCTTTATGTTTGATTACGCCACCGCCGACAGCATCATCTCGCTTCAGCGGAATTTCAACTACTTTGATCAGGAATCGATCTCCAGAAACCTGACTTCCATCGAACTCAGAATTATCCGGGATGAAAGCAGGCTTTTCAGAAATCTTGTAACAAATACCATAGATCTGATCCCGGAAGCCGGGCCGCTCACCATGCGCACGCTGGTTGACAGTTCAGGCGAAAACCTTGCTCCGGGTTATGCCGGTGACTACCGCCTTTACCACACCGGAAACTCATCCGTTTACATGTTCCTCCCCGGCCACGACGCAGAACTTCACCCTGATCTGAGCGAAATATTTAAATCTGAACCATTCTTAAATACATTCCCGCAGTCAGCTCAGATAACTATTTTTGATGAATTCAATTCAGATCGCGAATCTGACTCCGAATTAAATAACGAGCATTTTAGAATTGGATTTTCACCTTCTCCGCTTTCGAGATATGCAGCTCAGTCGTTTGGTACAATCTTTAAAAACAGCTCTGAAATTACGCCACGACTCTATTTAGCGCGCTCATCTAACCGGGATTTCGACATGCTGTTCTCTGACGGCACCATGTTCAAACACGGTGATTTTACGAAGTTCGGAACTATGCAGCTAAATCGTACAGGAGTCAGCAGAAACGCGCTTCACGGCCTCAAAATGAACAGCAGCGGTTGGTGGATATCCTTCGAATCACTGGATATCCAGAGCTGATCTGAACTGGCTGATTTCGTTGAATGCCGTTTCGAAGTGATCCATCTCTTCGGCTAATCCGACCGTTGTGCGTACACAGTGCGGTAATCCAAAAGCGGGCAGTCTTCTTACGATCACCCCTTTTTTCAGCATTTCCTCTGTGAAGTGAATCGCATCTTTTTCATTTTTCAGAACGATCATCACCGAATTTGAAACGGAGCGCACACACTCCACCCCTTTTTCGGCGAAGAACCGGTAAAAC
>PXAI01000124.1 GCA_003567135.1 Balneolia bacterium
TCATCGGCCATCAGCGCGATTTCGGCCGTTTCAAGAGCCACATCAGATCCGGCGGCTCCCATCGCAATTCCGAGTCCGGATGCGGCCATCGCGGGAGCATCGTTTACGCCATCCCCCACCATCGCAACCTGGCCATATTTTTGAGTCATTTTTTTGATGACGTCCACTTTTTCATCCGGCAGCAATCCCCCGTATGATTCGTTGGTTCCGGCCTGTTTGCCCGTCGCCTCGGCTACAATCTGGTGATCCCCGGAAATCATAATCAGCGGCGAAATGCCGAGGTTGCGAAGCTTTTGGATGACATCCTGCGCATTATCCCGAAGCGTATCCATCATCCCGATGATCCCCAGAACGGTGCCGTCTCTGTACACAATTACCGTGGTTCGCCCGGCCGATCGGAGCTCTTCAAGCTTTTGATCGAGCTCCGCATCCTCACCTAAATCTTCGATCACAGAAGGTTTACCAACTCCCGCTTCTTCACCGTTTATACAGGCTTTAAATCCGCTTCCGGTAAGGTTTTCGCCATCGGCCGCAACCGGAATCTGAAATCCTGAACCCAGCTTGGTTTTTGCATCCCGCACGATCGCCTTCGCCAGCGGGTGATCGCTGAGCTGCTCAACGGCCACCGCGGTGCCAAGCAAGTCGTTTTCAGAAAATCCGTTCAGGGGGATGATATCCGTAATCCTCGGCTCTCCCCGTGTGAGCGTGCCCGTTTTATCGAAAGCGATGGCCTTAACCATGCCCATCAGCTCCAATGGACGCCCGCCTTTTACCAGAATTCCCAGCCGCGCCGACCGCGCAATTCCGCTTAGAACGGCGCTTGGAGTTGATATCGCCAGCGCGCACGGGCTTGCCCCGACCAGCACAACCATAGCCCGGTAAAAAGAATCGGCGAACGGCTCGTCAATCACGAGCCAGGCAAAGCTGATGAGCGTAACCATCACCAAAATGACGGGCACAAAAATGCGCTCAAACCTGATGGCAAACTGCTGGGTCGGCGAGCGCTGTTTTTCCGCTTCACGGATCATCTTCACCACTTTCCCCAGCGTGGATTCCTCCGCAGTGGCGGTCACCTCAACCTCCAGAACGCCATCCCCGTTGATGGTTCCGGCAAAAATCCGGGTCTGTTCGTTGATGAAGTTTTCCTTGCTGCGATCAGCCGGCGATTTATCCACCGGCATACTTTCGCCGGTAACCGAAGCCTGATTGACCGAGCTGTGTCCAGCTGTTACAAAACCATCCGCCGGAAATCGCTCACCCGGCTTTACCTGAACGATATCGCCTTTTCCCAGCTGCTCAACCGGAACCTCTTCGAAGTTGCCGTCGATTTTTTTATGGGCGATGTCCGGAGCAAGATCAGCCAGCGAGTGAATCGCGTGGCGCGCACGCTGCATCGCCACATGCTCGAGCGAGTGTCCCAAACTGAACAGAAAAAGCAGCAGCGCGCCTTCAACCCAGGCGTCGATCGTAGCCGCACCGGCCGCAGCGATGAGCATCAAAAGGTGGATATTAAACCGCTTTTGCCGCAACGCGCTGATGACCTCCCGCGAAGCGTCATATCCCCCGAAAAAATAGGCCATCGGCAACAGGCTGAAGACAAAAAGGGAATCCTCCGGAGTGGCATCCGTCCAGACCAGCACGCGGTTAATCAGCAGCAAAAGCCCGCAGGTCAGCGCAAACAGCAATTCCCTGTCCTTAAGGGATTCCCTCAGGGAAATACCACGTTTTGTGCTCGTTTTATGCTCGTGACAGCAGCTCATGTTTGTAGTTTGTAAATGATATGGTAAGGTACGGAAGAGTTTTCGATTAAGTATTGATTCTGGTCCGTTGAATGTTGTGGGGATCGCAATTGGTTATTTATTTGAGGTTTATAGATTATTAGCATTGGAGATTGGTGCGATCCGTAACGGTCAAAAATTGTAGGGGCGAAAGATTTTTCGCCCCTACGGATCGCCCTGTGGCATCATCCTGAAATCGAATCATAATTATTTTAGGAACAGATGGTTGCAACGGTTTCGTAGATTGATTTTGCGATCAGCGATTGATACGGGCCCTTCGATTTGATGATCGTCAATTTCAACATTTTGGCTCGGGCTGTTTCTTTGTGCCTTCGTTAACCCCGGATTTCGAAGCCTTGCGAAGACGCTTCGGCTTCTGCATCCGGGGTTACTCGTGTTCGACCCGCTTCGGGGTCGGTTCTCATAAAGGCGATTTTTCTCCAAATCAAAAAAATCTCAGATCACTAATCGCAAATCGCTGATCTGCAATCTTTCCCGGCCCTTCGGCACGATGGTAGTCGTTAGCAATACTTTCGCTCGGGCCATTTTTCTTTAGCCTTCGTCACCCCGGATTTCGAAGCCTTGCGAAGACGCTTCGGCTTCTGCATCCGGAGTTACTCGTGTTCGACCCGCTTCGGGGTCGGGTTCTGGGACCGGCGATTCTCTTTAGATCCAAAAACCGAAATTGTTCTTTACAGCATCTTGTAAATTGCTCATTTCCTGACGGACTCAACACTGGAGCGGAGCGACATCTTCGCTAATCGCACGTCGCAGTTCTGCAATCCGCGGTAGTCAATTTAAACGCCCGTAATCCGGCTCAGATATACCGCGTATGCCGCAAATATGATCAGCAATACGATGCCTTCGCGGCGGGCGACGCGGAAGCCGGTCCACATGAAGGGTATTACGAGGAGGGCAAGGCCGGCCATGAAGAGCATGTCGGTGAGCCCGATTCCGGCTGTTGAAATGGGGTTGATGATGGATACCGCGCCGCCGATTCCGGCGAGATTGAATATGTTGGAACCGATCACGTTGCCAACGGCGAGATCTCCGTTTTTTCTAATTACGGCCATTACTGATGCCGACAGCTCCGGAAGACTGGTTCCGATTGCCACGACCGTTACGCCGATCACGGCTTCGGGTATATTGAGCAATATCGCAAGTTCATAGGCGCCATTTACAAAAAGCTGCGATCCGTATATAAGCATGGCAAACCCGGCAATAAGCAGGATTATTTCAGCCCAGACCGGTTTTTGTTTGGTTTTTTGAGGGATGATATTCGGCACTTCGTTCTGTTTTTTTGCGCGGTAAATGAGCAGCCCGGTATAGATCAGCAGAATCAAAAGAAGGATTAGGCCATCGATTCGGCTCAGGACTCCGTTATGAAACAAAACGACCGCAAGTATGGAAAGAATGGCCATCACAGGAATGTCGATACGGAGCAGATCGGAATCTACGGTCAGTGGCCGGATCATCGCGCATACGCCCAGGATGAGCGCGGTGTTTACGATGTTTGATCCCACAATATTTCCGGCGGCGATGTCATCGAGTTTGGAGAATGCGGCTTCGAGGCTGACCGTCAGCTCGGGTGCGCTGGTGCCGAACGAAACGATGGTGAGCCCGGCAATCAGCGGTGATACGCCTGCGCGCAATGCGAGCGAAACGGCATTTTGTACAAGAAGCCCGGCTCCGAACCAGAGCAGGGCAAATCCCGCAATAAGTAGTAGTGCTATCATGCTGACTCAATTTTCCAGAATATACGTAAGTCAAAAGCCGAAAACCGTTGTTTCCGAGCGCTCTTATCTTTATATTCTAATATCGATATGTGTTTTGTATCCTTCAATATTTATCCGGTTATTTTTAAAAAGCTATAGTCCCGGATCTGCCACCGTGCGGATTTGAATTTATTATTTTTTCTATGAAAGCAATTAAGAAAATTATCCTCGCTTCGGTTTTTGCCCTTCTTTTTTTACCTCTTTCTCATGCGCAAATCAGCTTTGATGTGGGCGGCTACATGCAAACCTGGTATACGGGCTGGCAGCAGACCGAATCGTTTGCGCCGGACGGCACGATTGAAACAAGCGAGGTAAACGGTTTCAGGATTCGCCGTTCCAGAATTACGGCCCGCGGCCGCATAAATGATACGTTCAGCGCTACTACCTGGTTTGAGTTTTCCGGGCCAAACAACAACTTGCTGGATTTCCATTTTGATGCCAATATCTATCCCTGGCTCAACATCCGCGCCGGCCAGTTTATCATGCCGGGACAAACGTTTGACACCGCCCGGCTGGTTTCCTCGCAGCTGGCTTTTTACGAGCGGCCGCAGGTTACCACACGGCTCGCATCGGTCATGGGCTACGATGCCTTTCGCGATATCGGGGTGATGGTTTATGGCCAGCACGGGCGCCTCTGGTACGGCATTCATGCCGGAAACGGAGCCGGACGCTTCACGCAGGCAGGAAATCACATTACAAAAAGAGATGCATTCGGCGGATTGTACGGCTTCAGAATGGATTACGAGCTTATCGACGGATTGACCCTTGGCGGGCATCTTTCCACAAATCAGCAGCGAAATGTGGTGCAGCGCGGCAGCGATCCCTTCGACCGCGACCGTACCTCGTGGTCACTCCGAATGAGAAGCGACGGCCTGCTTTTATCCGGCCTGTTCACGCAGTTTGAGTACGCCAGCCTGGCCGCCCGCGACGACAGCCGGTTCGATCTCCACGGATTCTACGGCGAAGCCGGATACCGCATCACGCCCGACTGGCACGTTCTGGGCCGATACGATTACTACCTCGAGCGCCCGGAAGCCGGAGGTCGCCTCGACGCTGATACGTTTACGTTCGGAATCACGCGGTACGTCCGCCACGAAGGCCGCGAAATTTTGCGCACGCACCTGAACTACTCCTTCGGCGAATCAAGCCCGGGGGATTTGAGCAATTCGATTTTGGTGCTGGTGGTGCAGGTGAGGTTTATACCGATATAAAGAAAATTCAGAATTTGAGAATTCAGAGTTCAGAATTGACTAGTTCGCGGAAAAATGGATCAACACTGGCTAGCCAGAAACACGTGCATTGAGAGAAATTAGGCGAACCCTCAAGTAGGCGTAAATTATTTAAAAACGAACCTGTAGGTACAGGGCATGCCCTGTACCTACAGGTTGTGAATGCATTTCAAATAGCACCAAAAAATCTAATCTAAAACGTTATCCTCACCTGCGCGCCAAACTGGCTTCTTACGTTGCCCTGGGATTCGTCGAGGCCGCTTCCTACGGTCTGGCGGTTTTCGTAGACGGTGGCTGCGTATTTCAGCCAGAAGTCGATATTGCGGGACACATCGTAGCGGATCAGAATGTAGCCGCGCTGGCCCTGCCCGAAGAGTGCCGCGTTTGACATCACGTATAACAGATCGTTTTCGAAAGTAAAGATGCGTGAGGTGAAGCTATCGGTTTCGAAGAGCGCCATTCTTAAATCAACCGTCAGGCGGCTGACCGGAATCCAGCGAACATCCTGAAATACCATAACGCCATAGTCGGGCGACTCGTCGCGGTTGCGTCCTCTGGCCCATTCGAAGCGGGTTCGCGTACGTATCTGTGGCGAAATCTGGTAATCAAACTGGGTGCGAATAGTGGTGCGCGCATCCTGGCCCATAATGTTGATTTCGCGATTGAATTCATCCAGTATGGTATAATCGTTTTCGCGGATTTTGCTGCGAACCAACAGATAAGCGTTCATCTGACGGTTGAAACGGTATTCTGCCAAAGCCAGCCAGTCGTAGCCTGATGTACTCTGGCGCGTGCCAAATCTCGGGCCCGGAAACCAGAACTGATCGAAATATCCGCTGAGTACCAGGTTGTCTGTTGCGCGGTGACGCATCCCAAAGTAAAGCCCTTCTTCATTGCGCGGCATACCGCCCACTTCTGCAAATCCGGCTCCGAAAAGCGACTGAAAATCCTTGCCGTAATTCCGGTATACCATAGCCACGTCGGTTCGCTCATCGATGGGATATTCGAGTCCGGCTACCATGCCGAGGCCGCCATTCCGGCTTCTGGCGCCTTCACCGTAGAGAACGAGGTTGCCCACAAAAAGCCTGTAGTCGATACCCATCATGGATGCGGTGGTACCTTCGAAATCGTATAAATTGTTCATCGCCGTACCGGGCACAATATATTTATCATACTCTGCCAGATATCCGGATGCACCGATAATTCCATAACGTGAGCTGTATCGGACGCGGCCTCCATACATCTCGAGATTTGTGTTAAACCGGCGATCCAGCTCGGTTGGCGTTCTGTGTAAACCGGTTGCGCTCGGCATACGCACGCTATCCCCCTGAACAACGGTTGCGCTGAGCGGCCGGTAGGAATAGAATCCAGTAACCTGTAAGTCACGGCCGACCGTTGCGGCCACACCGCGCATAAAACGGGTTTGCTCACTCGACTGATACGGGCGTAATCCACGTTCATTTCTTGTCGGGCCACGAATCACATCCCGTCCCTTTCCGAATCCAAATCCTGTGTAAAATACGAGGCCCTGGCCTGCCCAAATACCGTAATCCCCGACAACCAGCGAGCGCAACAATCCTACATCCTGAACCGCCAGGTGGCCTGAGTTAAAATCAAAATCGAGCGGACCGTTTAGCTCCTCGCCGGGCTGTTTTACCTGCGTCAGGTTCAGAGAAAGCCTCTGACTTCTGTAGTTATATCTCTGATAATAGCGCATCGAGTTTCCTGCATATCTGCTCTGCCCTTCTGTTTCGGGCGGCGTATATCCCACCTGTTCCTGCACGACGGTCTGAATACGGTTAATCGACTCAAAGCGACCGCGGGATGTCCAGTAGCCGGGGCTTGTAAGCAGCATTCGCGTAAGTTCGCCGGGCTCCCCAACGGTAACGTAAGGGCGCATTCGCTCGAGTGTGGCGGGGCCGATGCCGCTCACCTCCAGGAGCTCATCCACACTTTCGAAGGGTTTGGTATCGCGATAGCGCCGGATGGCCTGTGCAAGACGTATGTTCACGCCGGGAACTCCGATCAGGTCTTCCGGATTCGCCCGGTTGATGTTAATCGGGTTGTTGATCAGATCAAGCAGATATTCGGTAAGCAGCTCAGGATCTATGTCGGGATCATCCGGATCGATATCCTCCAGAATACGTTCGATCTGCTCCTCAACGGTTCGGGTGGTGTCCGCTTCAACCTGTGCGAACGCATCACCTGCGGATGCGATCAGAAAAACGAACAATCCGCAAAACACAATCAGCGCTCTGCGGCTTAAAGCGGAATCAA
>PXAI01000085.1 GCA_003567135.1 Balneolia bacterium
CAAAATCTTGAAAAATAAGCAAGATGATCACGCTCCGATTGGGTAAATACCGTATCAGTATTACATCTGTCGAACTCAAAGAATCCGGCAAAACTTCCCTGGTTGAAGTACGGAACTAATAAAACCGATTTCACAGAATGACCTTCGAGAAGCTCCTGCTCAATCTCCGGGAAGTTTTCTGTTCTGCCCCAAATAGACTGATTTTTCTCCATTTCCTGGCGCCAGCGCGAATAATACGGGCCATAAGGGATATCGCGAACTTCCAGATTTCTTTTTTCGAAAATGGATTTATCTCTCACCCATTTGTACTTCTGCGAAAAAACCAGCTCAGATGTATAAGGATGCTGGCTGTTGGAAAAAACGTAAACCCTGTCGAGGTCAAAGCTCAGGCAAAGGTCTTCAAAAGACTTCGTCAACGCCAGATCGGTGTCTGACTGATACAAAAAATGACTCTGAGCCTGAAGGAGTTTCTGGCTTTCGTCACCTGCTTTGCTATCGGTTCCGGGCCTCAGGTTGAGAAATCCGGCCTTTTCAGTTGAGCTTTTCATGGTTTCATTATAATGCTGATCAGGGACGTACGCTACCACTTTAGTGCACAGTATTCTGAAATCGCTTCCAATTACTGCGACTTATTTCGCTATCTAATCCGTTTTTTGCTATCTAAAATCTAAAAAAAATCCCGCAATCTAAATATGATAAGCTCCCGGTATCTAACCGGGAGCTATCGTAACTGTGCAAACTTCAGAGTTTTACAGTCAAGGCAGTAAATAAAGTTTCGAATTCACCCTGTTGCCTGGCTCATCAAGATACCAGCCCGTGTTTGTTGAACCTCCGGATTCTGCCCAGTCGCGGAAGTTTGGATATGCCAGCGTCATGTCAACTTCTTCGAGCGGATAAGGAATGCTGACCGGCACATTGATGGCCCAGTTCAGATTGTTATTGCTCTTGTAGAAGCGATTTGCTGACATTGAAGTATTGTCATCAGCCGTACCAAACATCGCCGTATCAGCCAGTGATGTCGGTGGCATTCCCGGAAGATGCACTTCACGGCCACGGTCGCCATCAACCCAGATAAATGGATTGTATGGAGCTGTACCGAGTTCGGCACGCGTTACCGGATTGGTGAAAGTCAGGCTTACCTTAATGGTATCTTCCTGGGTATGATTGTTCGGGTTCACTGTATTAACATACAGACCCATATTTTCTGAAGCATCTTCAGTTATGATAATTACTGCATTGGTTTGACCCGCCTCGGTTCCGTTGCCGCTGAGCGTTACATCGCCATTCGGAAGGCGGCTGCCGTCTACAGAAGCAACTGCTGATGGTGGTACCGGAAGCTCAACGCCAAGGCCGTTTCTGTACATCGCGCCAATCGCACGCACTACAAAGGTGAAGTGAATGTCTACAATCTCACCGTCGGCATTGGTAACTTCGTTGATGTTATAATCCAGAACGAGATCATTCATGTCGTAGTCGCCGTAACTTGGCCACAGATCTTCAAAAGCAAGGGTACCGAATACGCCCTCAGCAGGATACAGATTATCGAATGCGCGATCCGGATCATCCGGGTAGTCGTCTTCATCATCAGGCACACCGTCGCCATCGCTGTCACCGCTGCCACCCGGACTTCCTGCACCGGGGTTACAAGCTGTTACTTCGATATAAGCTTCACACTCTACCACGGTAGGATCCATGCTGCCGTTCATGTGATCGATATATCCGCAAAGGTCAATATTATTTCGCACTGCACCTGAGCCGTTTACGCGGATGTAATCTGCCACATCAATTCGGGCGTAGTCTCCGGTCGGGCCATGAATGGTAGTGTTAACGTGCAGGCTGCCTGAGATATCAATAAACGAACCACTGTACAGATAGAGCGAATTCGGATTACTGTTGAAATGCGTATTGCCGGTTACTTCAATATAACCGTACTGATGAAGCTCTGCTCCCTGCTGGAGATGTCCGGAAATGATGAGCGAGCAGTAATTCTTTATCGTTGAATTACCGTTATTCTGAAGATTTCCGGCAACAATCGTAGAACCGTAGTTCTCAAATTCATTGTTGTTGTTAAGATCGCCGCCAACGTTAAGAGTGCCGTTATTTACGCCAATTCCGTTTGAGTTCACGTTGAATGAACCCGAAATATTTGCCGTTCCGTTGTTCTCAAAATTGAAGTTGAACGCGAAATTATTGTTCATGTTGAACGTACCGTCGTTAATCACTCTGGCATCAGTCGAGTTTAGATTCAGGTTTTGAGCGGTAAGTGATCCGGTTTCGTTAATTTCAATTACAGGAGTATTGTTACCATTGCGGTTAACATTCTGCAGCGAAACATTTCCACAAATTCTGAGCGTGGACTCGCCGTTACCCTGGAAGGTAATATTCACATTATTAAGATTCTCACCTTCCGGCACACACGCAGTTTCTCCTGCACTAATGGTGGCGTTATTTCCGGAAAGGATCGTATCACAACCGGCATTACAACCCTCTACCGTAGATGGTGAGCTGTTGAAAATAGCTGCGGTCTCCTGGCCAATATTCAGCGAATAGCTGCCTGATGAATTCAGGTTCAGACGGGTATATACAAATGGGGAGCCGCCTGTTTTGCTGCCTACCCAGATTTCATCCAGATGGCGGCCAATATTCAAATCAAATGACTGCTCGCCCTGTGCGCGAACCAGTCCACGCTGCATTACCGCGCCGCCTTCATTTGGATTTCCGTTATAGATATTAATGATGGAGTTTTCCTCGACGACATCAGACTTAATTTTAACGTTAATATCTCTGGTCGTTTGGAAATTGAAGTTATCCGGCACGTTCATGCTCAAAAAGCCGTCACCGGTATCAGATGGTCCGGATGTTTTTTGCGCATCGCACCCTGCGAAAATTATCGCTGCCCCTAAAAACAGTGCTATGGATAGAATAAGATTTCTCATTTCGTCAATTGTTTTGTTAATCAGTTAAACACGAATCAATCTAAATAGATAAAAAAAACATCATGCTGATTATCGATGAATGGCCGTATTTATTCGATAATCAGCATAATGTATAAAATCAGGGTTTGATGTAGAGTTTGGAATTATCTCTGTTACCCGACAGGTCTTTGAACCAATCGGGGAACTGGGTTCCGCCGGATTCAGCCCACTGACGGAATCTCAGGTAAGCTTCGGTGATATCCACATTTTCACGCGGATACGGAATGCTTTCCGGTACATGAATTGCCCAGTTCAGGCCCGATTCACTCACGTAAAACCTGTTTTGTGCAGGATCGGTATCATCATCTTGTGTTCCGAAGAAAGTTTCATCAGCTAATGATGTCGGGCTGTGGCCTGCAAGGTGAACCTCACGACCTCTTTCCTGATCGATAATTACAAAAGGATTGAACGGAACCGAGCCAAGCTGCGACTGCGGAACAGGGCTTGTGAACTTAACAGATACGTGAAGCGTATCCTCAGCTACGTGATCCGCAGGATTAAATACATTGGCAAAACCCGGCATATTATAGTTGGCATCATCGAACATTACAATGGTCGCGTTATTCTGGCCGGCTTCTGTGCCGTTAGCCTGTACGTTGATAGAGCCTGTGGTTAGTCGCGCGCCTTCTACTGACTGCACGAACGATGAAGGCACAGGCAGTTCAATTCCGAAACCGTTTTGGTAGCCCGCACCGGTAGCGCGTATTACCAGCGTGAAATCAATCTGTGTAACGTTGTTCGCCATGTTGGTTTTGCGGTTGATGTTATAGTCAACTACAAGGTCATTCATGTCGAAGTCGCCAAATCCCGGCCAGAGATCTTCGAATGCGAGTGTACCAAATACATCTTCAGCAGGCGAGTAGTTATCATTAAACTCGTCATCATCTTCCGGCTCACAATCTTCGCAAAGCGGCGGGAAATCATCAGGATCAACGCTGGTGAGCGGCGTCCAGGTTGCGTAGAAAATCACATCATCAAAGTCATGGTCAGAACCCTGATTATCGCGGCGGATATCTTCCCATGCCATCAGCAGAACCTGCTCGATATGATCATACATCAGGATAAGATGCTCGCGTTTGTCAGGATCACTGATCATCGTATTCAGGTCTTTGTTTCCGTAGAGCGTCCAGTTTCCGTTTCCTACAACGGAGTTTTCGAGGCTGAATCCGTTGGCGATCAGGAACCATCCTACATAAGTTCCGGCAGGGAATGAACCGTCAGCGTTTGGCCCTTCAAGACGAACTTTATCGCCGGCTGAAAGTGCACCGTTACGGGTGTGCGCCTGTGGGAAAATTATCGTTTTATTCTGAACTTCAGAAGGACTGGTTGGCTCGTTGCCTTCCTCATACCAGTAATACCCAAGCGTGTTGTTGAATCCGGCGCCTGTTCCCACAAAAGTTACCCATACTTCGGCATCTTCAGTTAAGTGAAGCTCACGCGGACTGTCTACTTCAAGAAGCTCAGGATAATTATCTCTGATGTCTCTTGTATCAACAAAAACGGTATTTACACGATCCAGGAAACCCTGTGATACGTTGTCCGGTGTGGTCAGATAATCGGGTGTACCAACTGCGTTCCAGCTGCCAAGTGTTGAAATTCCAGCTGGAGAACCGTTAAAAGAAGACATCATCCCGGCTGAAGATGTCGACGGGCTGTACTCGTAGCTGATGGTGCTACCCTGAACCGGCAGTTTTACAAACGGATCAACACCGGTGTAGGAAGATTGTAGCCAGATGTAATCCAGGTATGCAGGGATTGTGAAATTTGCGGTGGCTGATCCGCTTTCACTCAGGCGAACGGTACCCATACGCTGGCCTCCATTCAGGGGATCATCATTGTAAACGTTATATCTGATACCGCGTAAAGGCTCGCCGTTGGGCAAAAATGCGCGAATATCAACTTCAATATCTTTAGTTGTCTGGAAACCAAACCCGTCAGGCACATTTAAATCAAGGTATCCGCCTCTTGGCTGATCGGAGTCACCGGTTACGTTTCCGGAGTCACAAGACAGGAGTCCGAAACTAATCAGTGCTGCTGCAGCATATTTGATAAAATTTCTCATTGTATTTTACAGGTGTAATTTACTGGTGCTTCTCAACATTATTTTTTCTCAATTTGATTATAATGTATAGCATCCGCAAATGCACCAGCTTTCGATGAATGCCCTTAATTCTTCGACGAATGAGATGGCTTTTCGTTAAAGCGTATTAATTGACTTAATTACATCGGATTTATACGAGCCGCCAACCGGTATTTCATGGCCGCCCTGAAGCATAAGGGCGCTTCCTTTAATTCTCTCGATTTTATCTTTTCTTACGGTATACGTACGGTGTACGCGTATAAAATCATCTCCCGGCAGCCTTTCAACCAGGTTTTTCATAGTTGTGTGGATGATGAACTTGTTATCCGGCGTTACGATCTGCATGTAGTCCGCCATAGCTTCAACATAAACAATATCTGTGAAGCGGATTTTAACCAGCTGATCATCTTTTTTAACGAACAGGTTCTTCATGCCCGGCTGGACCGTGTGTTTGCTCTCAAAAATATCTCTTGCTTTGTTAACCGCTTTTTCAAAACGGTTCAGATCCACAGGTTTTAAAAGATAATCAACCGCATCGTGCTCAAAGGCTTTTACCGCATAATTGGGTTTGGATGTGACAAAAATAACCATGGGCTTGTATTCAATGGATTCAAGCAGCTCAATTCCGGTAAGCTCCGGCATCTCTATATCCAGAAAAAGAAGATCAACTTTTTCTTTTTTGAGTACGTCAACAACTTCAAGGCCATTTTCACAAACTGTGATCAGATCCAAAAAGCCTGATCTCTCAACCAGTTTTTTCAGTATATCCCTGGAAATTTTCTCATCATCAACAATGATACAGTTCATATCATCAGCTTAATTAGCCTTCAAGTTATTTAGCTCTTTTTGCACGTTTCCAGTTTACGGATTGTCCGCCCCTGAAATACCTGACAGCTCCCAAATAGACACATATATTCATCAAGCTGAAGTAATAAGGCACAAAAAATAATTTTATTCGAACCCGCTTTGATTCGAAAAGGTAGCCTAATGCGGAGAAAATGTAAAATAAAATCTGCAAGATGAATAAAATCGTATAAAACCCGCCCTGACTTAAATGTAACATAAAGTTTGAAGCAAAAATCAGCGGCAGCATCAGCGGTGCGATTGTCCAGCGGAGTACCCGGTGTGAGACGTATTGAAAAGTGAGCATACCGTGCTTGAACGGATTCAACAGCGATTTAAGCCTTACAATCGACTGAATTCCACCGGCGGCTATTCTGACTTTCCGCGTCATTTCATCTAAACTGCTGGCGGATGGCCGCTCGCTTGCAACGGCATCGGGCGCGTAGGCAACGCGGAAACCTTTTTCGGCAACGCGAAGCGTCATGATGAAGTCATCGAGCAGCGTATCAGGTTCCACCGGTTCATAAAGTTCTTTGCGCACAGAAAAAAGCTCCCCCGCTGCGCCAACCACGCTGTACGTTTCAAAATCTTTCTTTTTAAGATAGGATTCGTATTTCCAGTAAATGCCCTCTCCCGCTCCGCTGGCGTCTTCTTCATCCAGCATCATGATGCTCTTCTCACCGGCAACGGCTCCGACCCTGGGATCAGCGTAGTGCTTTACGATGTTTCTGATGGCTTCTTTGTTGAGCATCGCGTTGGCATCGGTAAAAATAAGGATAGGATTCGATGCCTGCTCTGCTGCACGCTCCATTGCTGCAATTTTACCCGAACGGCCTGGCTTGTGCATCACCTTAACGCCATCAACTTTTTGCAGAAGATCAGGCGTACTGTCGGTTGAACCGTCCGTTACAAAAATGATCTCTTTTTTTGATGCAGGATAATCCAGGCCAAGCGTATTTTCGGCCTTTTTTTCGATGTAGTCCTCTTCATTATACGCAGCAATGATCACCGAAACCGGAGGCTCGAATAGTTCGCCGCCCGTTTCCATATCCCCTTTTTTGGATTTCAGCGCGGCCAGCAACGTTATCACCACGCCGTAACCGACGTACGTGTAACCCGTGATTAGAATTCCGGCCCAGAAAATAAACTCCCACATGTTCGATCCGGTAAGTCAATGATTAATTAGCATCACCTAAAATATCATTTTCGCGCTATCATTCACACGCAGATTACCCGTTTAAACCGGATAATCATTTTCAGGAAACATTCTCCAAAAGTTCGCTGAATGATTTCAGTTTTCTCAGCATCCCTTCCACATCATACGCTTCAGCAGATTGTTTCAGGGATTGAGCCGCATGAGTAATTTCATTGGATCCCTCCTTTTGGGCCAGTTGTTTCATGCGATCAGCAAAATCAGCCACTTCGTCAGGAACCAGCGTTGCGGTGAGATCTGAGATTTCAGGGAGAAACTCTTCCCTAAGCTGCTCCATCAACCCGGCATAGTTTTCTTCTGAAAGCCCCTTCCCCGTTTGTACCGGCTCACTCGGTTCACCGTCAGTGCCGGATTCAGACAGCACTTCAAATACATTTTGCTTTTTCAGCTCCTGCAGAATCTCATTTTTCGATACCGGTTTTCTCATAAATCCTTCAAAACCGATCTCATTAATTTTATCATCAACACTGGTAAAAACCGAAGCCGTCAGCGCAATCACCGGAATGTGTTTTAATTTGGGATCATTTTTGATGGCTTTCGTAGCCTCATAGCCATCCATTACCGGCATTTTTATATCCATGATCACAAGATCAACTTCGTTTTCCCGAAGTTCCCGGAGAGCAACTTCCCCGTTTTCCGCTTCGAGGATATTCAGCCCCGAATCTTTCAGATACTGACAGATCAGATGGCGGTTCAGGAGGATGTCATCTACCACCAGTACGGTACCGCCATTAAACGTAACCGATAACGCAGCAGCTGTGGTTTCTCTGATTTCGGTTTTTGATCCTGCAATCTGAACCGCGGGGATGTGAATATCGAATCGGCTTCCACGGCCAGGCTCGCTTTCCACGCTGATTTCCCCGCCCATTTTACGAATCAGTTTCCGGCAGATGGTGAGTCCAAGGCCGGTACCGCCGTATTTCCGGTTGCTCTGGCCGCTCTGCTGACGAAAAGATTCAAAAATTAGTTCCTGCTGTTCATCGGGGATTCCGATACCCGAATCTTCCACGCTGATCAGCAGATCGCTGGTTCCCGCTTTTTCATCAAAATCCACCTGCCGGACATACACGTTCACAAAACCGACATCCGTAAACTTAATGGCGTTTCCAACCAAATTCACCAGGATTTGCCGCAGCCTCACCTGGTCAATCATCAGCTTTTCGGGGATGTTATCATCGTACTCAATGGTGTACTCCAGATCAGAGTCGTGCAGCTGAGCGCGGAACATCTGTTCGATGTCATCCACCAGTTTTCTCAGGCTGGATGCCTCATACTCGAGGTCGAGTCTGCCCGACTCAATTTTCGACAGATCCAGAATATCATTGATAAGCATCAGCAGGTTTTTACCGCTAACGCTGATGGCATCCAGAAACTTCAGCTCCTGTTCGCCTTCAATCATATCCATGAGCAGATCGGTGAAGCCGAGTACCGCATTCATCGGCGTACGGATTTCGTGGCTTACGTTTGCCAGAAACTCGGTTTTTGCACGGTTTGCATCTTCCGCCTTTTTCTTTTCCTCTTCAAGCGCGCGCAGGTAGATATTCTTTTCGGAAATATCCTTCATCACGCAGGCGTAACAATACACTTCGTCGGTTTCCGGGTGAATAACCTGAAAAAGGCTACAGCTTACATCCGTACGGTCACCATTTTTTTTGTTGATAATTTTCGATTCGCCGTTCCAGCTGGTTCTTTTCTGCACACCGGTGCCGAAAACGGATTCGATTTTTTCGCGGCTGCTTTCATCAAACAAGTCATTCAGCCTTACACTTTGCTCCGGCAGGCCCGGATTGATTCCAAGCGCGTTCATCCCGGACGGATTCATGTAATTGATACTGCCATCGAGACCCGCAATCAGAATGATATCGGTACTATTTTCAACCATTGAAGCGAATTTCTGACGCTCCTCGGCGGCAAGCCTGCGCTCGGTGATGTCGTTTATCGTGCCCGAGAATCCGGTAATTCTGCCACTGTTGTTCCACGCCGGGTTTACAAAAAACTCAACCCAACGGATTTTTCCGTCACTGGCCACATAGCGAATTTCATCCCGGATAAAATCGGCTTCACCTTTAAAAAACTGCTTCAGCAGTTCAAATACTTTCGGAGCATCATCTTTATGGATGTAATCAGTAAAACTTTTTCCATAGCACTCCTCCGGCTTAAATCCGCTGATTTCCTCCCAGGCGGGATTAAGAAACGTCCAGTTACCTTCGATATCCGTCTGGAAAATTACTTCCTTTACGTTATCCACCACGCTTCTGTAGCGCTTCTCGCTCTCCTTCAGAAGCTTTTCAGCCTCAAGCCGCTCGGTAATGTCGAATGCAACCCCGAGAATTCTGCGCGCGCCGGAAGAATCCGTTAGCGGAACCTTATTAATTTCGTACCATTTATCATCTCCCGTATTCGGATTTGGAAGCAGATCATGGTAATAGCCTGTTGCTTTCCCTGTCCTGAGAACCTCAGAATCACGGTTTTGGAAGCGTTCTACCGTTTTTTTATCCGTTACCAGTTCGGCGTCCGATTTCCCAATAATATTTTCAACAGTAGTGTTATAAATATTAGCGAGCGCCTGGTTTGCAAGGATGTAGGTGCCATCTTCGGATTTCACAAAGATGATACCGGGGTTGGCGTCAATAATATTTCTCAGGAAAACCTGCTGCTGCTTCAAACGCTTTTCGATGAGCTTCATCCGGGTGATGTCCACGCTGTAGCCAATCACATAACGGATTTTTTTGCTGCTTGAAAAACCGGGCATCAGAGCCCTGAGCATGATCTGCTGGCTACCGTCTTTTCTTGTATTGACTTCCTCCCAGGTCCACGTTGTTTTATCGGCCAGTACTTTATTGAAATACCCTCTTCGCTGCCGCGCCAGCTCGAAACCCTTTCCGCGTTTTTTGCAGTAGTCAAAATCATCCCTTCCTAACAACCAGTTTCTCATCTCCGGATCTTTCACCGCAACCGGATTCACATAGAGATATCTGTGCTCCAAATCAAAAACAACGATTTCCGTTTCGATCCCGTCCAGAATATCCTCGTAAAAATCCTTCCAGTAAATAACCTCGTCTTTTTCCCGCTTGGCTTCTTCGGATAACTCCCGCTGTTTGGTGACATCATGTCCGTAAAGATTCAGGCCGATCAGCTCAAGATCAGCACCGCGAACCGGCTGCATAATCCACGAAATCCAGTGATCGTTGCCGTCCTTATCGGTTATCATCGACTCAAACTCAATTTGATTTACGTCAGAAGCCCGGATTTCATCAATCTTTTCCCGAAGCTTTCTGCGATAGCTTTCGTGGATCAGATCATTGAGCGGCAGCCCGACAATATCCGAAATTCGTTTTGCGTAAACTTTTCCCGATAAGCTGTTGGCGTAAATTATGTTGGCATCATTACCCACTTTCAGCATCATAAGCGGGGCATCATCCGAAAACTCTTTATATATGCCGTAGAATTCCTTGTGCAGAATATCCGACTCAATTTCCTCGGCGCTCGCAAATCGAATTACCACGCCTCCTTCAAACCGAAAAATTACGACCTGATGTGATCCTTCAAGACCGCTCTTGAAATTATAAATCTGGTTGTGCGGATGGCCCGAATTGTACACCTCAAGAAGCTTATCATACAAACCGGTCTGCGTAAACCAGGGAATGGACTCCTTAAGTTTTTTACCTTTCAGTTTCCTGAGCGGTGTACTTAGCTGTTCGCTTACTTTTCCGTTCACAAAATAAAACCGGAAATCCTCAATGCTGCCATTTTTTCTGAATACCGGATTTAAGGCCGCGGTTGCAAATAGAGAGTGGTTCAAAATTGAAACCAGCGTGGTGTACTCTTTCTCAGCAGAAGATAGCTCGGTTATTTTGATGATAAACCCGTGCAGCTTTCCCTCATCTTTTAACGCCTGAATCCTGAAATTGACCGGAATGTACTCATCCTCACTATCCCGTACCCTTACCTGTATATTCCGGGGTTTTGCAGCAGCCTTATTTTTTATTTTGTTGAACGTTTCAACCGACTCAGGATGGCACCACTGCAGCAGATCTGATACATTTGATCCGGCTTTTAAAGATGGTATCCTATTGAATCCAAATGTTTTAACAATCCCCCAATCAGAATTACACAAAACGATAATTTCACGCTCAAATCCCACGGGCAGAAGTCCGTCTGTATCAGCATACCGGGTTTCCAGTTTTTGGGCGAGTTGGGTGATCATCAAAATAAGGCGATTATAATATTAGATAATCTTAATATACGGAGAACTATTGAATTTATTTCATCGGAAACGTTTTCCCCCGAAGGATTGGTTTGTACCTTCATCAATCAACCTTACTTATTAGAACACAATGAAAAAGAAAGTTATAATTATTGGCTCCGGTTTTGGAGGACTTGGCGCGGCGGCGCGACTACTCGCAAGAGGTCATGATGTTGAAATTTTTGAAAAACGCGACCAGCCCGGCGGACGCGCCTATGTGTACAAACAAAACGGATTCACCTTCGATGGCGGCCCGACCGTAATTACCGCCCCGTTTATGTTTGACGATATTTTTGAGCTTGCCGGGAAAAAACGTTCTGATTATTTCGAGCTCGTTCCCTGCCAGCCGTTTTACCGGATTTTCAACGCTGAAAAAGAATATTTTGATTACAACAGCGACGAAAAGTTTACCCTGGGGCAAATCGCCAAATTCAACGAAAAGGATCAGCAGGGATATAAAGATTTCCTCGCCACCACGAAGGCCATATTTGATAAAGGATTCGTGGAGCTCGCCGATAAGCCCTTTCTGAAGTTTATGGATATGCTGAAAGTTGCGCCTGATCTGATCCGGCTACAGTCGCACAAAAGTGTATATAAGTATGTCTCGGGATTTATCGAAAACGAGTTTCTGCGCCAGTGTTTTTCCTTCCACCCGCTTCTGGTTGGAGGGAACCCGTTTGATACCACCTCTATTTACGCCATGATTCATTACCTGGAGCGTGAGTGGGGTGTCCATTATGCTCTCGGCGGAACCGGCTCGATCGTAAACGGATTAGTAAAACTGATTGAAGAACTGGGCGGAAAAATCCATCTGGAAGCTGAGGTTGATGAGATTTTGGTTGAAAACCGCAAGGTGAAAGGTATTCGCCTGAAAAACGGCGAAAAAGTTGATGCGGATGCGGTCGTTTCAAACGCGGATGTTCCGTTTACATACAAAAACCTCGTAGCCAAAGAGCACCGCAAGAAATACACCGACCGGAAGATTGAGCGCACCAAATACAGTATGTCGCTCTTCGTGATTTATTTCGGCACCAAAAAACGTTACCGCGATACGAATCTGAAACACCACAATATTATCCTCGGAAAACGCTACAAGGGTTTGCTGGATGATATTTTTGATACTAAAAAGCTGGCAGACGATTTCTCACTTTATCTTCACATGCCTTCGCTTACCGATCCGTCTGTTGCCGCTGATGGCGGTGAGTGTTTCTACGTGCTCTCCCCGGTTCCGCACCTCGATTCCGGCACCGACTGGGAGAAAATGGCGCCCATTTACCGCGATCGCATCATGCAGTTTCTTGAGGATGAATACCTGCCCGACCTGCAGGAAAATCTCGTGGCAGAGCACTACATCGATCCGCTGCATTTCCAGAATACGCTTAACAGCTTTAAAGGATCAGCGTTTTCAGTGCAGCCATTGCTGACGCAATCGGCATGGTTCAGGCCGCATAACCGCAGCGAAGAGTTTTCGAATCTCTACTTCGTTGGTGCAGGCACGCATCCCGGAGCGGGATTGCCCGGCGTACTCTCTTCTTCTATCATCGCGGAAAGGCTTATTTGTGGAGATTACCCGGATTAACTCTGGTAAGTACGTGACGTTCACGTATTAATGGCGTATTCAAATATGATAATCACGCAAATGCGTGATTATCCCGCTGTTTTTTTGTCCGTAATTTAACATCGGACTTAAAAAAAACCTCGAGTTACAATTATTTGAAATGACCAATTACAGCAATCTACAAGTGGCTATTGCCCTTTTTATTTTCTTCTCATCTGCAGTTTTACTCATCTCATGTGACAGTAAGTATCCTGCTGAACCTTTCGAGGCCAAAGAACTGAGAGGCCAGTCCGGCGAGCTCCGGTTCCAGCTTCAGTACTCCAATTCTGATCTCGCTGATCTCGAGCTTCACGTTCAGGGTCCGGATGGCGAAATTCTGTTTTTCGGAAATACCGAATCCGGCACCGGAGGAACCATGGACCTGCTCTGCGGCCTTAATTTCTGCCAGCACGCCGGAATTGAGAATATATACTGGCAAAAAGGCCGGGCCCTGAACGGAACCTACCGCTACTGGGTCTCCTACTACGAAGCCCCGAACGGCAACGCTGCTCAAAAAGCTCCATCCAGCTACATCCTGTTTGTTCTGGTAGATGACGAAGTCGTAGCCAAACAAACAGGAACTCTTCAAGGCGGAAACTCTGAAACGTTCCGGTTTGAGTACGAGCAAGGGGTTCAATCGCCGATTTGAGAGGTGGGGGAATTCAGAATTTAATGGCGCGATCATAAAGCAGGCTGGGCTTCCCGGCACAATTCAGCTAACACACATTGCGCTATTTAATCTCTTCCTGATAAAAAATGACCCGAGTGCAGTTCTTATGGTATGCTGCCCGGGTTCTGTTAATACAAAAAAACTTTTGAGACATTGACTATCAATGTATAACACTGATAATCAATATTAGTTAGGTCATCATTAGAGCCAATTTGAGAATTGAAAAGCCAAAAAAAGCAGCCCCCAAAAACCGGATGCTGCTTTTTTAGTTAAACTTTTCCCGCCCTTACTTCAAACTTCTCTGCAACTTATCCCAGTCTTCCAGGAAACGCTTCAGGCCGTTGTCGGTGAGCGGGTGTTTTAGCAGGCCTTCCATTACGCTGAGGGGCATGGTGCATACGTCGGCGCCGATACGGGCGGCTTCTACTACGTGCATCGGGTGGCGGATACTGGCAGCGAGGACTTCGGTCTGGAGGCCGTAGTTGGTGTAAATCGTTACGATATCCTCAATGAGCTGCATGCCGTCGTGGGATACATCATCCAGCCTGCCGAGAAACGGCGAAATGTACGTGGCACCGGCTTTGGCGGCTATCAGCGCCTGGGTTGGTGAAAAACAGAGCGTACAGTTTGTACGAATACCCTCTTCAGTAAAGGTCTTGATCGCTTTGATGCCGTCTTTGATCAGCGGGACTTTCACGACTACGTTATCGGCGAGCGCGGCAATGCGGCGGCCTTCTTCGAGGATTTCCTCATATTTGGTTGAAACGACCTCGGCGGATACATCGCCGTCTACAATCGAACAAATTTCTTTAATGTGCTTGTCGAAATCGGTAACGCCTACTTTCATGCACAGCGATGGATTAGTGGTAACTCCGTCCAGAACTCCCATCGCTTCAGCTTCCTTAATTTCGTTAAGGTCGGCGCTGTCAATAAAAAACTTCATATAAATTGGCTCCTGCTTACTTTAAATTTTTGATTTTATGCAACTAAAATTCGAATAATATCGTTAGCCGTCAAATTAGGGAAAGAATCGATAAAATTCCTTTCTGTAAAATGATTTAAACTCCTGACTATCAAAAACTAAATAACCCTATTTTTCGTCTAAATAGCCTCGGGCATTATAATTCAATCATAATCCTCTTTACGTGTCATTCAAACAATATTTATTCGGCTTATTTCTTCTGACTTTCATCGCGGGCTGTTCAGGCGGAGGCTCACAAGAGCCCGGCGGTGGCTTTAACTGGGGCGGTGGCGGCGATCGGGCGGTCAGCGTGGAAGCCACAGATGTAAATCAACAGTCGATTTCAAGAATTATCCGTTCATACGGAAACATTCGCGCGCAGGATAATGTGCGCGTCACCCCGCAGGTTTCGGAACGCGTCGTTTCAATTCACGCCGATCTGGGTGATACCGTTTCCGAAGGCCAGCTTCTGGCAAGACTGCGCGACGTTACATTCCGCGATCAGGTTGAACGCGACGAAGCGCAGCTCGAACAGGCGTTTTCATCATTCCGCCGCGACAGCGTTGAGTATCAGCGCGCCCGTACGCTCCGTGAACGGGATCTGATCAGCGAAGCCGAATTGCAAAATGCGCGCGTAACGTATCAAAACAGCCTTTCAAATATCAGCTCAGCGCGTGCAGCATTGACGCAAAGCCGTGAAAGCCTGTCCAATACAGAAGTCCGTTCGCCTGTACGGGGTGTGGTTACCCGCCGTAATATCAGCCCCGGCGATCTGGCCAATACCGGCTCATCCATGTTTGAATTGGCCAACCTGGTTGGCTACGAAATGAGAGTGTTTTTACCGCTCGCCGATCGAAGAATGACGCGAACCGGGCAAACTGTGAACATCCGGCTGACCGGCGAGCGCGAGGCATCCGCCCGCGGTACTGTTTCCAGAATCAGCCCCGAACTCGATCCGGTCACCGGACTCGCCGAGGTCGTTATTTCACTCACATCAACCTCCGTACCCATCCTGCCGGGCAGCCTCGCAGAAGCCTCCATCACCGTTGAAACACGCGATTCCACGATTGTAATCCCGCGTTCGGCTCTTGTTGAAAACGTACAGACGCTTCTTGATCCTGAATCCAACACCATCCGCCTTGTTCGCACCTATAATGCATTTACCGTGGTGGGCGACAGCGCAGCCGAACTTCGACAGCTGGAACTTGGCCTTGAACAGGGTGACCGCATCGAAATACTGAGTGGCCTTAACGCCGGAGAGCGGCTGATTGTAACAGGCCAGGGAGGATTGGAAGACGGCACAGCAGTCAGAGTATCCGGTCGCGCACGGCCTTCACCGGAAGCGGAGCGCCGTATTGAAGATGCAGACGACGTCGAAGAAGTTACCGAAGAATAACCGATACCGAACAAACTGAAGGCTCTCCCCTGATATGAAGAAACTTCCCCAAGCAGCTGTTGCCCGGCCGGTTACGTTTATCATGCTCGCGCTGGTGATCGTCGGTTTCGGTATATTCGGCCTCTCCAGGCTCAGCCTGAATCTCTATCCCGATGTAAACTTTCCAACCATTACCGTTTACACCACCTACGAAGGCGTCGCCCCTGAAGATATCGAAACCCTGATCACGCGGCCTATCGAGGAACTGGTAGGAAGCGTGAGCGGCCTGCGCCGGGTTCGTTCGCTCTCAAGCCAGGGATCGTCGGTGATCAAGCTCTATTTTAACTGGGGAACCGATCTTTTCAGAGCGCAAAATGATGTACGAAAACAGGTTGATTTTGCCCGAAGGGCGATTCCCGATGATGCTGATCAACCTATCATTTTTGCCTATGATCCGAATCAGGAGCCGATTATGGTGCTCACGCTCCGCAGTAATACGCGGAGCCCCGTTGAGCTGAGAACCATCTCCACACAGCAGCTTGAGCAGCGTTTCGAGCGAATCCCCGGAATTGCTTCGGCGGAAACGTCCGGCGGACTGGAACGCCAGATCAACATCTGGATGCAGTCCGATCAGATGCTGGCCTACAATCTGGATATCAACAGTGTTTCGACGCGCCTGCGTCAGGAAAATGTTCAGGTTCCGGCCGGTGAACTTATTGAGGGGCGGATGGTTTATTCGCTCAGAACGATCGGCGAATTCCGTAACGCGGATGAAATACGCAACGCGATTGTGGCCGTTCAGGATGGCGAACCGGTTCGTTTGCGTGATATTGCTGAAGTGGAGGATGGCATCGCACAGCCAATCGGAAACGTGCACGTTCAGGGCGAGGATGGCGTCATTATCAACCTCTACCGGCAGAGCGATGTAAATGTAGTTACCACCGCAGAAAACGTTTATGACGCGCTTGATGGAATCCGGAACACGCTTCCGCCGGGCGTGGAGCTCGATATTCTTACCGACCGGTCAGAGTTCATCAAACTTTCGATCCAGAACATTTACACTACGGCGCTGATCGCCATCTTTCTGGTTGTTCTGATCCTGCTTCTTTTCCTCAGAAGTTTCCGCTCTGCGTTCATTGTAGCGGTTTCTATTCCTGTTTCCATCATCGCCACGTTCAGTATTATGGATTTTTCCAGTGTTACGCTTAACGTGATTTCCCTTTCCGGCCTGACGCTGGCCGTCGGGCTTGTGGTGGATAATGCCGTTGTGGTGCTCGAAAATATCTTCCGTTTCAGGGAAGATCGCTATGATGGCAAAAAAGCGTCTATATACGGCGCTCAGGAAGTTTCTACGCCGATTGTAGTTTCCACACTCACGACGCTGGTTGTGTTTCTTCCGGTTCTTTTTGTGCCTGGAATTGCCGGCTTCCTATTCCGCGATCTGGCGCTGACGATCTCTTTTGCGCTGATTATGTCCACCCTGGTGGCGCTAACGTTAATCCCGCTATTCGCATCCATGCTTTTCAAGAAAAAGAAAAGCCGTAAGGATACAGTGAAAGAACAGAATAACGCCGATGATGAAGATTCGGGATTTATCCCCAAAAAAGGATTTTTTGATCGACTGGCCGAAAAATACACGAACCTGTTATCCCGACTGCTCCCAAGAAGCGGACTGGTAGTCGTGGTTTCCATCATTTTCCTGCTCGTAACATCCCCCTTCCTGTTCAGGCTGGGCGGAGAGTTTTTCCCGCAGGTGGATGAAAATGCCTTCACCATCGAAATCGCCCGCGAGCCTGGGGTAAACCTTTTTGAACTTCAGGAAACCTTCCGTCACGTTGAGTCCATTATCGAAGAAACTGTGCCTGAGGCGCGGTTGGTTGTGAGCGATTACGGCGATAAACGCGGCGTTGAGGGTGCCGACAGTCCCGGCGGTTACCGCGGATTGACGCGCGTTGAGCTGGTGTCATCCAGCGAGCGAAACCGGAATCAGTTTGAAATTCTTGCCAGGCTGCTCGAAGATCTTAGGGAAGTTCCCGGCGCAACTATCCGTGAGATTCGTGAAAATCCCCTGAATCCGGATGGCGAAGACGGGCTGATTGTAAACGTATACGGATTTGATCTGGAGCGAACGAGAGATCTCGCCGACGGAATCCGCGAAATTATGCTCACGATTCCCGGCATTGTCGGCGCAACGTCAACCGCCGATGACGGGCGTCCCGAACTGCGCGTTGTGATGGATCGTGAACGGATTTCCCGAAACGGGCTTACCACTTCACAGGTTGCCAACGCGGTCAGCAATGCCGTTCGCGGCAACGTAGCCACCACGTTCGTGGATCAAGGCCTTGAGTTTGATATCAGCGTACAGCTCGCTTCGGAAGAACGAACAAGCTCCACCGATCTGGAAAATATTCTGATCCGAACCGAGGCCGGACAGTGGATGCCGCTTCGTAACCTGGCTACCATCGACCGGCTGATCGGGCCTACTAATATTGTGAGGATCAACCAGCAGCGCGTTACCGAAATCCAGGCTGATCTTGGCAATATTGATCTTCAGTCTGCATCTGACCGCGTAATGACCGAACTTGCCGGTGTTGAATTCCCTGACGGATACCGCTACGAGCTGGGCGGATCAGCCGAAGAACAGCGCCAGTCGTTTTTCTATCTGATGATCGCTTTTATCATCGCCGCAATTCTGGCTTATATGGTGATGGCATCGCAGTTTGAGAGTTTGGTCGAACCGTTCGTGATCATCTTCACCATCCCCCTTGCCCTTTCCGGCGTGATTCTGATGCTCGGAATTACCGGGACGCCGATCAGCGTTACCGCTTTAGTCGGACTGATCCTGCTCTCGGGAATTGTGGTGAACAACGGAATTGTGATGATCGACTACATCAAAATTTTGCAGACACGCGGACTGGAACGCGCCGAGGCTGTAGCCAGAGGTGCCGGCCGCAGACTCCGCCCGATTCTGATGACTGCCGGAACTACCATCCTGTGTATGATTCCCCTCGCGCTGGAACTTGGCGAAGGCGCGGAAACCTGGAGCCCGATGGCCCGAACCGTAATCGGCGGACTCGCCGCATCAACTGTTCTTATGCTGTTTTTCGTACCTTGCTTTTTCAACCTGATCAACCAGACCACCGAAAAGCTCGGTTTCGATACCAATACGAAAACAGATCCCCTTTCGGAAGCAACAAACTGACAGGCTACTATGGAAGAACATTCGTCTTTACCCGATTCCCCGAAAACCATTTTTGAACGGATCGATTCCGCCCTCGAAAAAGGTATCGTGAAGAGTCTGCTCAGCAGGCCGATCACCGTTATGATGATCACGATTCTGGTCATCGGGTTCGGACTGTTTTCTCTTGTGAACCTGAAAATCACCCTGCTTCCGAGTATTGATATTCCGGTTGTGGCTATTTCGACTAATTACCGCAATGTGGCTCCTGAGGATATCCAGCGGCTCCTTGCCGTGCCGATTGAAAACGCGGTTGCTTCCATCGACGGCGTTGAAACTATGGACGCCACCGTGAGAAAAGGCGGCGCGTTCATCATTATGCGCCTCAGGCCGGGAACCGATGCCCAGCGCGTGGAACTCGACGCCCGCGAAGCCATAGACCGGATTCGAAATGATCTCCCGCGGGAAGCTTCTCCTCCCATCATTTTTCAGTTTGATCCCGAAAGCCGGCCAATCATGCGCCTGAGTATAGAGGCGGCAAACCGTGGCCTGGATGAGCTCAGAAACCTGAGCGTTGAGGTCATCGAACCACTGATGGAGCGTCTTGAGGGCGTAGCCGCGGCCGATACACGCGGAGGGTTACAGCGAAATATTTTTGTTGATCTTGATCCCGAGCTGATGGCACTTCACAGGCTCACTACTGCCGAAGTGGAAAACGCGCTTTCGGTGAATAATGTACAGGTTCCCGCCGGAAATCTTTCCGTCGGAAGGGTCAGTTACAGCGTCCGTGCCGAATCGGTTTTCAGGGATATTGAAGAAATTGGCCAGACGATTATCCGTAATAATGAGAACAACGTACCGATCCGCGTGCGGGATGTCGGCCAGGTTCGCGATCACTTTGCCGAGGTAAACACGCTCGTTGAAGTTAATGGCAAAAACAGCGTCACGCTCGAAATTCAGAAACAGTCGGATGCAAATACGCTGGATGTTGCGCTTGCCGTTCTGAACGAAATCCCGAATATCGAGGATCGTCTTCCGCCCGGAGTTAATATTCAGGTTCTTACCAACGAGGGCCAGTTTATTGAGCAGTCCATCAACAATCTGGCACAATCGGCGCTGGTGGCGCTTTTTCTGGTGGGCATCATCCTTTTCATTTTTATGGGAAGCTATCGCGCGGCATCCGTTGTTGCGCTGAGTATTCCCATTTCGATGTGCGCCACATTTGCGGCGATGTACTTCAGCGGCGTTTCGCTCAACATTATTTCCATTACCGGTCTCGCACTTGCGGTTGGTTTGCTTGTAGATAACTCGATTGTAGTTCTGGACAACATCATCGCCCGCATGGAAAAAGGCGATTCGGTGATGATGGCGTCTCTTCGCGGAACAAACGAAGTAAAGGGCGCGCTTTTCGGATCAACGCTTACCACACTCTGCGTATTCGTCCCCATATTTTTCCTGGATGGATTTGTCGGTCAGATCGCCCGTGATCTCGCGCTCACGATTTCTTTTGCCATTTTCCTCTCCTTTATGGCATCTATCATTCTGATTCCCGTTTTCTCATCCCGCTTTATGAAGCCTGATTCCGTTAAATACGACGGCTTCATGTTCCGGCTGGTTACACGTATCGAAAACGGCTACGAAAAGCTGATCCGCCGCGTGCTCTTCCATAAGTGGGTGATGGTGCTGTTCATTTTCGCTATTCTGGGCGGGATTTTTTACCTGAACAGCCTCGTGCCCGGCGAATTTTTCCCTGAAAACGATGAAGGCCAGCTGAACGTGAATATCGAAATGCCGAGCGGTACAAAGCTTACCGAAACGGCTGAGATTATCCGTCAGGTTTCCGAGCGGCTTCTGAGTGACGATCGTGTTGAAACGGTTGTGACCAACATCGGGCGCAGCGGCTGGCGTACAGAAACGAGTACAGGGAGCATCAACGTAACGCTTGTTCCTGAAAACCGGCGCAGTGAAAGTACGGATGAGGTCGCCCTTGAGCTCCGGCGGCAGCTTGTGTTTCCGGGCGCAACGGTTCGCGTATTCGCATCCGGCGGTGGATTTGGCGGTGGTGGCGGAGGCCGTGGATTCGGCGGCGGAATGGGAAGTATTCGCGTCAGCCTGATTGGCGCTGAAATGGAGCGCCTGAAAGCAATAAGCGACCGCATTGAGGAAATTATGTTACAGGATTCACTGGTAATTTCAGTGGATAATCCGCGCATCAGCGATATTCCGGAGCTGGTTTACCGCGTGGACCGCGAAGTGATCAACCGGATGGGAACCACCTTCAGCGAAGTGGCGAATTCGTTCAAAACGCAGACACGCGGCACGCTTGTTGGCTACTACCGCTCCGACGGACGCGAATATCCGATTGAAGTGCGCCTTGACGAAAGGTACCGTCAGGGACTTGAAGATCTCCGTCGTCTTGAGGTAGCTCAGATAAACGATCAGCGCATTCCCGTGCTGGCGACCGGATTTTTCGAGCCTGTTGATGGCGTCAATCAGATCACACGACGCGACCGCGAAACTATTTTGGATGTAAACATCCGCGTGGCTGGTCACGCACAGGCGCAGCGCCAGCAGATCATTGATTTGTTTGAAAGCGAGGTTGTGCTGCCCGAAGGCTACCGCTATGAATTTACCGGATCATTTCAGGATCAGCAGGAAAGTTTCCGTAATCTGATGATGGCGCTTCTGGCCGCAATTATCCTCACCTTTATGGTAATGGCGGGGAAATTTGAAAACCTTCGCGATCCGTTTGTGATCCTCTTTATCATCCCCCTTGCCTTCTTTGGCTCGTATCTGATGCTGTATCTCACGAACACGGCGTTCAGCGTACCGGCCGGTATCGGAATTCTGATTCTGGTGGGAATTGTGGTGAATAACGGAATCGTGCTGATAGATTACGTGAATCAGGCTACGCGCCGGGCCAGAACTCCGCGCGAGTATTTCGAGAATTACGTGAAGGCAGCGCGGAGAAGAGTTCGTCCAGTTATGCTTACGATGCTCACCACCGTTTTTTCCATGGTGCCGCTTGCACTGGCTATCGGGGCGGGATCAGAAACCTGGAGCCCGCTGGCGCGTTCAGTAATTGGCGGACTCATTTTCGCCTCGCTGTTTACGCTCTTTATCGTACCCGTACTGCACGTGGGTCTGTCGCGCAGAAAGAGAAAGCTCTTTAAATATGTGAAGGCACAGACAAATTAATTTACCGGTGAATCGCATCGGGAATATGATTTAGTCATCTTTTTTTGTTATATATTCAACAAAGCAATTTTTATTCAACTTAAGGATTCCCATTATGGCTAACTTTTCAAAAGGATTTACGTTCGGAGTGCTTACAGGAGCATTATTGGGAGCTGCGACGGCACTTCTTCTCGCTCCCGGATCAGGCAGTGACCTGCGCAATAAACTTTCCTACAGAATTCAAACCTACATCGATGAACTTCGTGGCCTGATCGACGAGCTTTCTGACGAAGATTTTGTAATCTCTGACGCAAAAAAACAGGGCGATGAAGTTGTGGAAGAGGCTCAGAAACGCGCCGAGGATCTGATCAACGAAGCTGAAGATCTGCTGAAGTCAATCAGCGACAGTACCAACTGATTCGGCACTAAATTTCTGCCGTTTAAACCGGGTGGCAAATTGAACATCGAAGAATACCGGAATTTCTGTCTTTCTCTCAAAGGCACAACGGAAGGACTACCTTTTGATGATCGTACGCTCGTATTCAAGGTAAAAGGAAAGATGTTCAGCGCAACCGACGTAGAAGATTACGACATGATCAACGTGAAGTGTGATCCGGTAAAGGCGATTGAACTGAGGGAAACCTACGATTTTGTGCTTCCGGGATATCACATGAACAAAAAGCACTGGAACAGTATCAAAACCGGCCCGCATCTTCCGCCTGATCTTTTAAGGAAATGGGTTCTGGATTCCTACAATCTGGTTGTTGCCGGTCTGCCGAAACGCATCCGGGAAGAGCTTCAGAATTGAGAGCATAAAAAAAGCGGCCGTTAAGCCGCTTTTTTTATGCATTTAAAAGATGAGATTTAATCTACAGCATCTTCCAGATCATCACCCCAACTGTCGAGCCTTGAGGCCATGTCATCGTACCAGCTGCTTGTCTGATCTCTTACGGATTCCCAGGTCTCCTGCGTGGCGCTTTCAACATCTGAAATCGCACGATCAACAGCAGAACGCTCGCCGCGGAGTTCATCATAAGCGGCTTCGAGATCTTCATCGACTTCATCCCCTGCTCTTTCAATTCGCTCTGCCATGGTATCAAGTCGTTCATCCATGTCATCCCGCATATCTTCAAGCTGAGATACCATCTCACTGCGTTCTTCTTCAAAGACTCTTTCAGCTTCCCCGTTATCGTTGCATTGCACCAAAAAAAGTGTTGCTGAAAAAAGGATAGCGATTGTCAAAAATTTTACTGCAAAATTATTCATTGTCTCTGTATTAAGTTTATTAATTGTAGTTGAGTATGACCTGTTCAGGCGTTATTCATCGTTCAGAAAACTTCTGATTTCGCCTGCGATTTGTTCCTTGGTTTTTCCCAGTTTGGTTTGAAGTTTACCGAGCAACTCATCTTCTTTTCCCTCTGCATATGCAAGGTCATCATCAGCGAGTTCCCCATATTTTTGCTTCAGCTTACCCTTAACTGAATTCCATTTTCCATCTAATTTTAATTCGCTCATTTCTGTAGTATGTTTATTAATAGTAATGACTGTATGCTAATATAATGTCATTGCGCGCCAATTCGTTCCGGAATGTGTTAAGTAATTTTTAAGTTTTTCGGAGATGTGATTCAGTGTTTCATACTGAAGTGTCACAGCAAACAAACGCAGTTCCCGGAATATCGCAAAATGACTCTGCAAGACATTGATTTTTAATTATTTATGATGTTATAAAAATACATCGAAAAAGTTATCCTAACCTTTCCATAACACAAAAAAATCCCCTCCGGAATCAATCCAAAGGGGATTTTTAAATAAAGCGGAGCGCAGTTTAGAGCGCTTTTTCCATCTTCTCGTAGTCGTATCCTTCTGCTTTGCTCATTTCCTGAGCTGTGAGAGTAAGCAGAATACCGTAGATCACTTTGGAAGATACGTCAGCTACAGTGTAGGTAATGTGGCGTCCAACAACGGCTGCCTCGCTGAGCGCAGGCTCAAGTCCGCCGAAGAGGTATGGCATCAGGTATGCGCCCGGGTAGAGCATCCATGAAAAGAGGAACAGATACCAGATTTTACTGAGGTATCCCTGTGCTTTTGCAGGCGCGCCTTCTTTCCCTTCGTCAATTACACGCTTCATCAGAATGAGAATGTGTACGAAGAAAAGCGTTGAAATGAAGCCCCAGATTGCGAACCACATCGGGCTGGTTACTTCGTAATACTGGCCGATATAGCCGGTAAGAATCATCGCGGTTCCTGAAAACCAGAACTGATTTCTGATAGAACCGAAATCACTTTTTGTGAGTGATACTACAAAAAGAATCTGGAAGAGAAGCATCGGAACGTCGATAAGCCAGTTCAGATAACGGTAACCGTTGTTGAAGAGGTCGTTACCATCGCCGAGAATATACCGGGCTGATTCTGCATCGTAAACCATGGCGCCGGTCCAGTTTTGCTGCTGAACGAGCAGAAGCAGAAACGCAGAAACCATAACGACAACCGAAAGAACTGATGATGTTCTGTATTTTGGTGCTACAGTCTTAATCGTAAGAATAAAATAGAACAGCCCTGCCAGCATAACAGCGTATCCGAGAGTAAGCACGTGTGCTGACATCTGGTACGCCATTTCTGTGAATCCTGAGTCAAGTCCCACATAATTTTCGAATGTGGCATTGCCCAGTTGTGATATTAAATCATTCATATTGTGGCTAATTGAGTTAATGTTTTAGAACGATAAACACTTAACCGATCACATAAATAAATCGTTCACAATTATTTGCAAGTAAGAAATTGCTATTTATTTACTTGCGTTCCATGAAGTTATCGTGGATTTTGGCGGGATTTTGCGCTCTCTGATGCATTAACTAAATCTCTAAACAAAAAGTTCACATCTGAATTAACGTCAACCCGTAACCTGCTGACCGAACGAATACGGGTAGAGCAGAGTTTTGTCAATCATACTTACCCGCTAAAATTACCCCGATGCAGGAGAATTCACATTACGACATAATTATAGCCGGAGCCGGAGCGGCCGGACTCTCTCTTGCGTGGAATATTGCTAAAGAACCCGGTCTGAGCGACAAACAAATTCTGATTTTGGATCAGTCATTAAGTCACGATAAACCGAAAACATGGTGCTTTTGGGATGAAGACTACCTCAGCTTCCCGGATATCATTCAGCACACATGGAAATCTCTCTCTTTTTCAGCGTTCAAAAATCTGTACGTATCTCCGCTGCTTCGCTATTCGTACAAATGTATTCGAAGCGCAGATTTTCATCATCTGATGATCGGAGAACTAAAGAAAAGTCCGGACATCACTTTCCTCGAAACCGGCATTACGGGATTTGACTCACACCAGATAAATACAGAGAAAGGCACCTTCACCGGGGATATCATTTTCCAGAGCGTGCTCAAACCGGGAAGTGAGACTGGCCCTGAGCCCGACTACAAACTCAGCCAGCATTTTTCGGGATGGGATATCGAAACCAACACCGACGTTTTCGATCCAGACACGGCTCTTCTGATGGATTTCGACGTTTCTGAAAAAAACGAAGTCGCGTTCATGTATCTGCTGCCCGTCAGTAAACGCAAAGCGTTGATTGAATACACCTACTTCTCTGAAATTCCTAAAACCGAAGATCACTATGATGCGGGAATCCGGCAGTATATTTCAGAAAAGCTGGAACTTGAAAGAGAAGATTACACCATAACCGGCCGAGAAAGCGGCATTATCCCCATGGAAAACCGGAAATATCCGGCCTGGTATTGTGAGGGCGTAATGAATATCGGAACCGTCGGGGGACTCACAAAGCCGACTACGGGATATACGTTTACGCGCATTCTGAAACATTCGGCGCAGATCACGAAGGCACTGGCGAAATCTGAGCCTCTGCCGGAAATTGAGCACTCAAAACTGCGCTTTCG
>PXAI01000138.1 GCA_003567135.1 Balneolia bacterium
CGATTACGCGATCGAAGTTTCTTTAATAAACTTCTTCGCGGCCCAGCGGCTTCCCATCAGCCCCATGAAAATTCCGAGAATCAGCATTGCGCCGACGAGGTAAA
Source organism: Balneolia bacterium (assembly GCA_003567135.1). GTDB lineage: Bacteria > Bacteroidota > Rhodothermia > Balneolales > Cyclonatronaceae > PXAI01. Next base: position 105 of record PXAI01000138.1, read on the forward strand.
ACCATCTGCCGAACGGCCATGAAAGTACGCCGGCAATTGGCAGGTAAACGGGAATCAGATAGTTAAAGATGAGCCAGACCAGTCCCGAAGCAAGTAATCCTGCGATCAAGCCCTGCAAAACGCCCTCCACCAGAAACGGCCGCTTGATAAAGTTGTTCGTTGCCCCAACCAGCTTCATAGCTTTTATCAGGTTTTTCTTGGCATATATCGTCAGCCGGATGGTATTGAATACGAGCACCATCGCCGTAAGCATAATGAACAGCGTAAGCGCACCGCCGGCGATAATCAGCATATTGAGGCGCTCCTCAAGCAATTCAAGCCCGGCCTGATTAAATACGACTTCATCCACACCGCGCCAGTCACGGATCGATTCCACCATTCCTACAATCTCGGCCGCGGCCGCATCCGGCGTGGTTCTGACCGTAAATTTTGCTGGCAGGAAGTTTACGTTTCCAAGCAGCTCGCTTTCAGGGCCAAATTCCCGGCGAAACTCTTCCATCGCCTCTTCCTTGCTCACATACGTAACGGTCTCTACAATTTCATACTCTTCAAGTGAAGATCGCAGCGAGTTGGTCCGGCTCTGATCCACATCCTGCAAAAAGACTTCGACTTCCACTTCCTGCTTCAATGCCTGCGCCAGCTCAAACGCGTTAAAGGAAACACGCGCCAGCATCCCCAGCAACAAAACAGCCAGCATGATGGCAACAATAGAGGATATTGATGAAAGCCTTGCTCTGCGAAATCCCGCAAAACCTTCGCGTAAAACGTAAGAGAAACTCATTTTATAAGTTGTGGACGATTTTTAATTATGGTGCTAAGATAGAAATTAAGCTTATCTAAGCCGAAGGCAATCACTTAAAATTTTATGTTTTTTCAGTTCCTTAAAATCCATCTCACCCCGATCCTGAATCTTCTGCCCGGCATCGGATAGGGCGCCGATTCAAAATAGCCCGCTTTGCCGACGTTTTGCAGGAGGTTTTCGTATTTGAACAGAAAAAACGCGTTTCGAACCCGCGCCGAGGCCTCCAGATCAACTCTGTAAAACCAGGGAACCTGATCCTGAATTGAAATTTGATTCCAGTAATCCAGCAGGGGATCATATTCGTGACTGTAATATGCGGTCGGTGAGAAAATCCCCGAAACCCCGACTTTAGCAAACGTGGCAAAGTCAAAGAAGTAGTTTTTCAGGTAGATGGATGCCCGGTTCCAGAATTTATATCCGCTCTGATCCAGAAACTGATTTTCGTTTCGGCCGGAGTCGCTGAGATAGGTTTGCACCGTGGATGACAGGTTCATCTCAAGATTTTTGGTATTCACTTCAAAAAAGAGCTCTGATCCCACTGACTGATAGGAATCTATCGACTCAAACTGACCCGTAAACGGTGAAAGCACGATAGGATTACTTATTTCACTGCCATAAACCCGGATTCCTGCTGCGTTAATCCAGCTGTGACTATACACGAGCCCAAGCTGAATGCGGGCAATTTGTTCCGATTCAAGATCAAAATTTCCGGAGTACTCTTCAGTGAGCCAATAGCGATGCTGCAGCGTTGGTTTGATTTGTCCGAAAGCCAGGCTGTGTTCAATGGTAAAGCGATTTGTGAGGCCGAAACCCACTTCATAGCCGGTTTCCCAGCCGGTTCGTTTGTCAGACCGGTAGGATAATTCGCCCCAGCCGCGAATCGACAGATTATCAGCAGGCGTAAACCGAAGCCTGCTCCCGCCCATTACAGTTTCCCAGGCGTTCAGGCGCAGAGATTCATTGGTGTCCTCATCCATCCTTACGGCTTCCAGATTCGCATACGGCTCCAGCTCCAGTCCCGACAAACTGATTCGGTGCGTTGCATTCAATCCCCAGGCGCGGGGCTGATAATTCGAGCGGTCATCGGCAGCTGCAAAAAACCTGCGATACCGGTGATGATACACGTGAAACCGGCTCGTTGGCTCCGAATCAACATCAGGGCGGTAATAGGCCGAGAGCGCAATCAGCGAATTCCGCATGGATGATCGCGCATTGGGATCTACCGGAGTGGTAAAAAATGGTTCAAACGGGAAAAATGCCAGATCCTGAATATTGTATCCGCGTGATTCCTGCATTTGAACGCTGTTGTAAAACAGCATCGCGCTGGTCAGCCAGTTATCATTCAAAAAGTAGGATACTCTCACAGAAGCCTGCCGGCCGCTGAGTCTGCTTCTGGGATATCCACCGTCGTGATTTATCCCCTTATACGCCAGCTCGACATTCATCCTGCGGTTTACGTTTGCCGTCAGGATACCTTCCGCCCGGCGCTCGTTATCCCGCGTTTCCTCGAAATTAATCCAGGTTAGCGGCTCCAGCACATAAAACCGCTGCATCTCAAAATCGCTTCTGTAGACAATTCCGCTGCTTTGTTCGCCGTAATAGCGCATCCTGTCAAGCGGAAGCCGAACCGCATTCATCGAGCCTGAAACCGGATCATTGAACGGAATGCCCTCAAAATAGGTGCGCCTGTGCCGGGGATCGGTTGCCCGAAACATGATGCCGTCGTTTCTGCCCTGCGCGCCCAACCTGAACGTTATCGCGCCGGTTCGCCGGTTTTCACGCTCCGCAAGATTGTACCACTGCTCCCAGCGCATCAGGCTGTCGTTGATCACCTCGTTAAACCCGACCGGACGAAATCGCTCAAGCGGATAAACGGGTGGCTCTGGCTCAGCCTCCTCTTCCTGCTGCGCCATTAACTCTTCAAGCTCTTCTTTGGAGAGTTCGTCCGGATCAAAATCAAATCCCGGGTCGATGACTTCCGTGGTGTCCGGTACAGATGGTGTGGGAGGGTCAGGCAGCGTGTCCGTGGCCGCGTGAAAAAGCAGATTTCCCCAGCCGATTAATAAGGAGAAAAGAACAACACTCATCAGGACTGATATTCTGCTTTGAGTCCGTACGGTAGTTTTTCCATGCCGCCGCAGACTCTCCTGATGATATCCAGCGCGACCATCGCCGTTCGTTCTTTATTGGCAAGGCGCTCCTTGAAAAAACGCGCCTTCATGGCAAAATGATTTTCTCCATCGTAATACCCAAACCAAACCGTTCCGACCGGTTTTTCTTCCGTTCCGCCGCCCGGTCCGGCCACTCCGGTTGTGGAAATACCTACTGACGCTCCAAACTTTTCTGCCGCGCCTTTTGCCATTTCAAGAGCTGTTTCGCGGCTAACGGCGCCATGTTTTTTTAGCGTATCCGCGCTGACTCCAAGCAAATTCTCCTTGGCCGAGTTATGATAAGCCACAAAACCGCCCAGAAATACATCGCTTGATCCGGGGATATCGGTGATTTTGCTGGCCAGCAATCCGCCGCTGCAACTTTCGGCCACGGCCAGCGTTTTTTTCTGACGACGAAGTATACTCAGTACAACTTCTTCCATGCGGCCGTCGCGATCTTCACTGTATATATATTCAGATGCTTTTTCCCGGATGCGCTCGGTCAGCGGCACAATATTTTGCTTTGCTTCCTCATCACTGCTGCCCTTTCCCTGAACCCGAAGCGTGATTCCGTAAGGATGCGGCAGGTATGCCAGAGAGACGCTTCCGTTCAGCAGATCATCCGTTTTTCCGATCACCAGATCGCTCAGCGTGCTTTCACCGATTCCCGCCACCTGAAAATAATGCCGGTGGATATGTCCGTTCAGCCCGAATTTCCCGCTGATCCTTGGCAGGACCTCATCATTCATTAAAGCCTTCATTTCAGAAGGAACACCCGGCAGCGCCACCACCACTTTCCCATTATTTTCGAACCACATCCCCGGAGCCGTTCCATTATAGTTCATCAGCACCGTGCAGGTATGCGGCACCTCCGACTGCTCCAGATTCGACGGTGAAAGCGGAATGTTTCGCTTTTTAAAAATCTTACTGATGAAATCACGCGTGGGCTCGTGCACAATCATCTCGGATTCAAAGAGCGTGGCGAGCGTCTTTTTTGTGACGTCATCATGGGTTGGGCCGAGTCCGCCGGTAACGATGGTAATATCCGCCTTCTCCATCCCCTGCAAAACCTCAGCCGTAATTTCCTGCTGATCATCCCCCACTGAAACCGATTTGCACACATCAATATGATACCGCGAAAAAAACTGCCCCAGCCACGAAGCGTTTGTATTGACGATATCTCCGATCAGTATTTCATTTCCAATCGTAATTAAATAAGCCTGCATAGGTTTCCAGAGCGTTGGGAGTTGGTATCAGCGCACAAAATAAGGATTTCGTAATTCAGAATGCAGAACTCAAAAATTCGGAATTACCGGATCGCTGAGAAGAAGCGAACTACAAATGCAAAATTCAAAATGAAAAATGCAAAATTGCCGGTTCGCGGATGGCGATTTAATTCAGAATTCAAGAATTCAGAGTTCAGAATTGATCTTTTCGCGGATACTTGGGAGGTTTTGGGAACTGATTAGAGTTGCACGGCTAATTTAGTGGCGAGCGAAAAACTCAACACTATAGCACAGCGCTCTTCCAATTCAAAATTCCCCCATTCACAATTCTAAACTTAAAGCCAGATTAAATCCCCCATTAAATCGAAGTAAAATTTTACATTATTATACCATTGTTTTATTTTAGATTAACAGACCAACCAATTAAGATCAATCAAAACCAAACTTGTTACGGAATGAAAATATCCGCTACGTTAGCCTTACTTTTTGCAAGCCTTTTTTTATTCTTTTCTCAACCAGTTGCAGCACAATCAGGTGCAGTTAATGATTTTGCACTTGAAGACCTCGACGGTAACACGCACCGGCTTAGTCAGTATCTCGAAAAAGGGCCCGTTTACATCTCTTTCTGGGCCATGTGGTGCCAGCCTTGCCTTCACAAAATGAGGCTGCTGACCCCGCTTCATAAAAAGTATGCCGAGCAGGGCTTTACGCTGCTCGCTATTAATACAGACGACCCGAACAGCTTATCCAGAGTTCGTTCTTACATCAGCGCACAGCGTTACGATTTCCCCGTGTTACTCGATCCCGATGAGCGCGTTTTTGAGCAGTTCAACGGGCGCTCCCTGCCATTTGCCGTCATGGTGGATACCAACGGACGCGTAGTCCAGACGGATGTCGGCTTTCTGCCGGGTGATGAAGTGAAAATTGGCGAAAAAATTGAGGAGCTGCTGAATCCGGCAGCCGAGTAATCTATCCGGATATGAATAAAATTGTTATTTGCAGCCTGATGGTATTTGCACTGTCAGGCTTTAGTTCTGCTTTTGCCCAGAATTTCGGTGTTTCTGTAAACAATGCTTTCCAGTATGGATACGGAACTGAAAGTGGATTTTTTGGCGAAGAAGATAAAGAGTACCTCGAAAACTTCAGTGACGTGCGTCTTTTCAGTGATAATGTAACCATTGGATTTCGTCTTGAGCTCAGGCAGCCTGCCGAGTTCGGACCCGACGAGCAAGGAATTACCCGGCGATACATCCAGTTTGAGCGCGATGGCCTTACGCTGCGTGCCGGTGATCTGTTCGGGTTATTCAACCGAGGTCTGTCGCTTAATCTTTTTGAGGATCGCGTAATCCGTTTTGATACCAGCCTCGACGGGCTCTACGCTGAGTACGATACCGACTATTTCCGTGCCAAAATCATCGGCGGTGAAATCAACTATCTCGAGCAACTGACCTTCGATGATCCGGTGATTCACGAGGAAAATCACTCCATCCGCGGAGCAAACCTGGAGCTTAAGCCGCATCGCGCGGTTCGACTCGGAGGCAGCTTTGTGAGAGCGGTCAGCAACATTCCTGAATATTTTAACGCAGAAGTTGTTGACACCGTAACGACTCACGTTCCGGAAGTCTATGGTCGGTTCCGCCTTCCTTTTGCGGACATCAGCCTTGGCTACGCGCACCGTTTTGCCGAGTACAGCGATTCTCTCGAAACTGAGGGCGGCGCATTTTACACCTCTATAGCACACTTCGGCAGCGGATACGGACTCACACTTGAGTACAAAAACTACCGCTACAATATTGCCGATCCGCTGGAAGAGTTTGAATTCCTCCGGCCAAACCGGATGTTGCCGTTCCAGAATCCCCCCATAGCACACAAACAGCACAGCTACACGCTGATGAGCCGCGAACCGCATCTCGTAAACTTTAACGATGAAGTAGGATTGTTCCTGGATGCATTTTACTCGTTCTCACCACGCGTTCTTTCAAACGCCAGCTTTGCCTGGGCCAGCAGAAATTTTGCGTGGGATATGGATCCGGATACGTTTGAATTCGAACGAAGTGAAGTAGGGACATCCTGGCTGCCATCTTTCGACGAAAAACGGTCTCCGTTCTGGGAAGTTTATGTGGATACCGAGTATATGCTCCCGGATTTCCTCTCCTACGTTAAAGCCGGATATAACTATCGCAGTCTTGGGTTCTATTCCTCTTTCCTGCCGGAATCTTCCTACGAAATCAAGCAGCATAATATGTTTGTTGAGCTTCAGTATTCGCTCACACCGGTTTGGAGTATCAAGGCGATTTCGGAGCATCAGTTTGAAAAAGACGGACAGATCCCACTCGACCCGCATTCATACAGCAAGCTTCTCACGCTTCAGGTTTCCAAGGCACCTAGCTTTTCCGTTACCGGTAGAATGGAGTTAACCAACAGCGATTATGACCCTAGTGGTGATAAAAGCTGGTTTGCTTTGGATGCATCCTACAGAATTGGACGAAGCCATACCGTTTCTGCCGGTTACGGATCTGAGCGCGGAGGTGCCGTTTGTATTAATGGGGTTTGCCGTATCGTAAATGCTTTTGAGGGCTTCCGGTTCAGTCTTGTAAGCGTGTTTTAAAGTTTTTCCCACCAATCAACCAATCAGCTAACACCATGAAAAAACTAATTGCAGCAACAATTGCCTGCTTTATAATGTTTAGTCAGGCTTATTCGAATGATTTCGACCGGCCTGTATTGGTAGAGATTTTTACAAGCTCTACCTGCCCGCCCTGTGC
>PXAI01000023.1 GCA_003567135.1 Balneolia bacterium
AAATGAAGGTGATGATACCACGCTGATTATCAACTCACCCGAGGGAGAGTGGTATTGCAACGACGATTTCAATGAACTGAATCCCGGTCTTTCGTTCAATACTCCTGCTGAAGGCCGGTACGATATATGGGTTGGAAGTTACCATCCCGGTGAGTTTGTGGACGGCGTTTTATCTGTAACAGAAGACGCTCCTGATGAAAGGCAAAGTTCAGATATGAGTCTTGTTTGGTCAGCAAACCCTCATTACGGAGATGTTTCTCTTGCCCCGGGCTTTTTACCTGATCCCCACAGCGTTGAAATCATGGCGGGCGGAAACGTGAATGTAAGGATGCTGGATCTTGGTACAGATTGCACAGGATTTGCCGCATCTGCACCAGATTACAGATTATTATGGGGGGAAGGCACCCAAGAACTGAGTTTTTATTTTGAAGCAAATTCACCTGGAGACGACACCGTATTAATTATCAGTGCTCCAGATGGTTCCTGGCACTGCAATGATGATGCGAATAGTTTAACGCTGGATCCTAAGATAATGTTTAGCAACCCATTAGGCGGCCAATATGATATTTGGGTAGCTACATTCAGCGATGGTGGTTACATCAACGGTAGATTATACATTTCAGAGCTTGAATCAGAGGGAGATCATCCAGAGTATTCAGAGTCCGGAGATTTGGTTTGGTCGGCTGATCCCACATTCGGACAAATTGTTCTGGAGTCCGGGTTTCTGCCTGATCCGCATATCGTACCAATGACATCAGGGGGAGAAGTTGACGTAAGCCGGCTGAACTATGGCTCTGATTGTGTGGGGTATGCTGCATCAGAACCTGACTTCAGGCTGCAATGGAGCAGTGGTGCTGAAGCGTTGTACATCTACTTTGAAGCCGAAAGTTCATTGGATGATACTGTTCTGATTATCAGCGGACCTGACGGTACCTGGTACTGCAATGATGATGCCGGTCTTGAAACACTAAATCCGATGGTCTATTTCTTAAATCCGGCTCCCGGGCAGTATGATATTTGGGTAGCATCGTTTAACATTGGCGAGTTTCACGATGGGCGTTTATTAATTTCAGAGTTGGATTGATCGGTTTCCTGATTTTATATTGAAACCCCACCTGGTTTTTGTCGTATTCTGTCCCAGAAAACAAGCTTATGAAAACCTGCAGTATAAAACCGACAAATTTTTGGTCTTCACGGTACGTTATAGAGCACGAAGGTGAAGAAGTAGGCCGTTTGAATTACAACAACTGGTCCGGGAATTCGGAGATTATCTCGGGCGATCAGGTCGTAAATGTGATGTCAGAAAAGTGGTACACCACGTCCGTAAAAATTATAATTGACGGCGAGGAATCCGGCAGAGCTACCTATAAAACGTTCTCCTTCCGGCCTTCCATGGATATAGAGTATAAGTCGCAGACCTTCAGGATGAAGGCAAAAAACAGCTGGATGCGTGAATATGAAATCACCTTCGGCGAAAGCGAGAAGGTGATTGGTACCATCAATAAGAAGAGCTACTTCTCATACTCTTATGAATCGCATCTGCCGGATTCGGTCGATGTCTGGTTTCACGGCATACTTGTTGTTTTGCTTAAGCAAATGGAAGCCATGCAAACCGTGGTTGCCGGTTAATCCGGGTTAAAGCCCCAGATCAACACACGGCAAAATCTTTCCGGTACATTCGCCGAATCCCACGCGGTATCCGTCACCTTGTGCCCAGCCTGTCATAATGATGGTATCTCCATCCTTGATAAATTTACGTTCTTCGCCGTTTGGGAATTTAAGCGGTTTGCTTCCGCGCCAGCTCAGTTCAAGCATCGAGCCATACGAATCTTCCGTTGGCCCGCTGATTGTGCCGGAAGCCAGCATATCTCCGGTGCGCATGTTGCAACCCGTAATGCTGTGATGCACCAGCTGCTGCGCCATGCTCCAGTAAAGATATTTGAAATTCGATGCGCAAATCCTGTGCGGGCTATCCATCTCTTCTCCCTTCAAATGCACCTCAAGGTGAATATCGTACGTGGATGGCTTCGAAGATTTAAGATAGGGTAACGGCTCGGGATCACTTTGTGTCGGACCACTGGTTCTGAATGGCTCAAGTGCTTCCAAAGTTATAATCCACGGCGACATGCTGGTGCCAAAGTTTTTGGCCAGAAACGGCCCGAGTGGAACATATTCCCATTTTTGAATATCACGTGCGCTCCAGTCGTTGACCAGTGCAAGGCCAAAAATGTGATCTTCAGCCGAGTTTATGGAAAGTGGTTTTCCAAGATCATTACCCTGACCTACGAAAAACCCCATCTCAAGCTCAAAGTCAACCAGACGGCTCGGCGTGAAAGACGGTGCTTCGGCATCATCCGCCTTGGTTTGCCCCTGCGGCCTGTGCAAGTCGGTTCCGCTTACAATCACAGAACTGCTTCTTCCATGATATCCCACCGGAATGTGCAGCCAGTTGGGCTGCAGCGCATTATCTTTGCCGCGGAACATTGTGCCTACGTTTGTGGCATGCTCACGGGAGGAGTAAAAATCAGTATAATCTCCGATCTGAACGGGTAGCTTCATCTGCACATCACCCATATTGAAAAATATCTTCTCGCGAAGCGGCTGGTTATCACGAAGTGTCGGTTCATCTTCTGATAATAATTTGCTAATAACGCTTCGCGCTTCCCTGCGTGCCGCCGGCCCGAGAGCCATAAATGGATTTAAAGAGGATTTATCAAATACCTCTTTTCCCTTGAGCGCGGCGCCGTCAAAAAAACCGTTGGTTTCAAGTACGCTAAGGTCTGCAACCTGATCACCGATTGCTGTACAAACCCGTGGTGAACCACCGGACGGAGGTACAAAAACTCCAAACGGAATATTTTGGATGGGAAAATGAGAACCTTGTGGGACGTCGATAAATGATTTCAGTTTTGGATTATGCGTAGGTTCGTTAGACATAGAATTGAATGGTTTGATTAGACTTGCAGAGTATTGGTAATAATGTTTGGCCGGATGTCAGATGAATTTATGCGTTTTGAGGTCTTCCCTGGGTTCGTCAAAACTGCATGAACCAAATGATGTCGCCAAAGATTCTCTGGCTTCGCGGATAGTTTCATCTGTGGCTTTATATCGTTTCCAGGAGAAATAACTGTCAGTAAACTCAAAGTTTGCCGGATCTTTATCCTGAATAATTTCCAGAATCTGAGCTTCACTCAGTCCGAAAACTTTTCCGAAGATGCCTGCTCCGAACACGTTCAAAAATCCGTGCATCAGTACGCCGATTTCATCATTCTGGAACCGAACCGGATGATGAAGTCCAGCTGTGGCTTTATAGGGTATGCTATTCTTCAGGCAGAGATGAATTACGCGCGCGACCTGTTCATCGTCCGGAAATAAATCTTTGGTAATGCCTCCGCATCTCAGTTTGAGCCCGCCCCGAAGATATCTTACGCCGTTTGCCATCACTTCATTATGAAGCTTGATAGCTTCAGCAAGCGTATCCACCGCAGACTTCCAGTCGCCTTTAAGCGAAGGTTCGTAGAAAACGGCCACATCGTTGGGCATCCGGGCGTTGATCAGGCGTGCGGCGATGTTAAGCATTTCAGCCGTCTCCTCAGCAGTTTCTGCAACCGGCGTTTTGATTTCCAGCGCTTCCACGCGCCCCCGGTTTCCGTGAGTTTTGTAGAATTTTTTCAGTAGGTCGAGATCCTCAGAAACGGCATCCAGAAACGTTTTCGGTGAATCAGAGCCCTTGCTCAGTACGGAAAATGTAAACGGCGGATTTACCGAAAAAAGCTCATCGGAATATTTATCAAGCTCGTGCAACCTTGTCGCCGGACAGATAAAATGAGACAGCATTTCACGATCGGCTTCGCCGCGATACCGGGCGTAGTTTCGGATAGCCTCGTCCATTTCAAGGGCGGAAGGCGGAAATAATCCGGCATAATCGATGATACCGGCCATAAAATGTTTAAGCGTTGTTTTCATAATATTCCGGCTCATTTACCGGACAGTTTTAAATTGTTGCACAACTTGCTAAGACCTTAAGCTGCGTTAAAATCCCTTATTTGATACTCAAATGCAAAGATTTGAGACTTGTTTCCGAATCCGTTTAACGTTTTCAATTTTACTCCGGTACGGCCGCCTGATTTTTTTCAGAGAGCCTTTCAATCATCTCTTTTGTCATTTTTTTGAGGTCGAATTCAGGTTTCCATCCCCAGTCGTCTCTGGCCTGCGAATCGTCGATGGAATCGGGCCAGTTATCAGCAATTTTCTGGCGCTCATCGGGCGCGTATTCAATATTGAATTCAGGAATAGTCTGCTTTATTGATGCGGCAATTTCTTCCGGTGTAAAACTCATACCACTGAGGTTGTAACTGCTTCTGACGCTGATTTTCTCCGGAGGAGCCTGCAACAATTCAATTGTGGCTCTGATTGCATCACTCATGTACATCATCGGCAGGCACGTATCGGATTTGAGGAAACAGGAAAACGGCTCGTTTTCTACCGCTTTATGGTAGATTTCCACCGCGTAATCGGTTGTGCCTCCGCCGGGCAGGCTTTTCCAGCCGATAAGGCCGGGGTAACGAACGCTCCGTACATCCAGGCCGTACCGGATATTGTAATATTCACACCAGCGCTCGCCGGCCAGTTTGCTAATGCCGTATATCGTGTCCGGCTCCATTACCGTGCGCTGCGGGGTATTTACGCTCGGTGTGGTCGGACCAAAAACCGCAATCGAACTCGGCCAGAATATCCGCTTGATATTTGATTCACGCGCCGCTTCAAGCACGTTCAGCAATCCTTCCATATTAATATCCCATGTGCGGATGGGATGTTTTTCACCGGCCGCGGACAAAATGGCCGCCAGATGATAAATCCGTGTAATGTTGTGTTTGTGAATTATCTCCATCAGTTGACTACGATCAAGTACGTCGAGTGTCTCAAACGGCCCGTTTTTAAGGGCTTCATTCGGGGGATTAATATCCGTGGCAATAACGCGTTCGGTACCGCGCCGGATCCGGAGTTCTTCGGTAAGTTCTGTTCCCAGCTGCCCGCAGGCACCGGTTACAAGGATTGTTTCCATATGAGTTTCAGAAAAGCGCTTTTTTGAAAAATAAATGCTAATTGTCCGCAAATTACTGTGAAAATACCATACCTGCCAATCTTAATTCGCTTTGTTGGTGAATCGACAGCGGAACTACTATATTCGGTTTGAATATTATACATGTACCGGCCGAAGTAACAGGTTCTGTAATTTCAACAAATTCCGGTGCAGAAAACATTCCGGTGCTCTACGGAACCGGCATAAATCATTATTTAAAAATCTGACATTCGACCATGGCTTATACGATCAAATCATTTTTGGAGCAGGAACTCGCCGACATCAAATCATCGGGACTTTACAAAAACGAGCGCGTCATCACCACGCCTCAGGATGCCGTAATTAAAACGACCGACGGAAAAGAAGTAATTAACTTTTGCGCGAATAATTATCTGGGGCTGTCATCGCATCCCAAAGTAACGGAAGCGGCAAAAAAATCGATTGATTCACACGGTTTCGGGATGTCATCCGTCCGGTTTATTTGCGGAACGCAGGATATCCACAAAAAGCTGGAAGCCAAAATTTCCGAATTTTTGGGTACCGAGGATACCATCCTTTATGCCGCCGCATTTGATGCGAACGGGGGTGTGTTCGAGCCGCTTTTTGGCCCTGAGGATGCAATTATTTCCGATCAGCTGAACCATGCTTCCATCATCGACGGGGTGCGGCTTTGCAAGGCGTCGCGCTACCGGTATTTTCATAATGATATGGATGATCTTGAGGCAAAACTTAAGGAAGCGTCCGGAGCGCGACACCGGATTATCGTAACCGACGGCGTGTTTTCAATGGACGGAACCATCGCACAGCTGGATAAAATTTGTGCGCTCGCAGAAAAATACGACGCCATGGTAATGTCGGATGAGTGCCACTCCACCGGCTTCATCGGAAAGACCGGCCGCGGCGTGCACGAACACTGTGGAGTAATGGGCAAGGTTGATATCATCACAAGCACGCTTGGGAAGGCGCTCGGCGGCGCTTCCGGCGGATTTACCTCCGGCCCGAAAGAAGTGGTGGATATTCTGAGACAGCGTTCGCGCCCATACCTCTTCTCCAACACGCTCGCGCCTGCAATCACGGGCGCATCCATCGCCGTGCTCGATTTACTCAGCGAAACGACCGAACTGCGCGATAAGCTGGAAGAAAACACAAACTATTTCCGAAAAGAAATGACCGCCGCCGGATTCGACATCAAACCGGGTCAGCACCCCATTGTGCCGATTATGCTGTATGATGCCGTCCTATCCCAGAAAATGGCTGAATCACTTCTGGAGCAGGGCATTTACGTGATTGGTTTCTATTACCCAGTAGTACCCAAAGGCCAGGCCAGAATCCGCGTTCAGATCAGCGCCGTACACGACAAAAAACACCTCGATCGTGCTATAGAAGCCTTCGTGAAAACCGGCAAAGAACTTGGCGTGATTTAGGGAAGAGAGGATTGGCGATCTGCGACGTGCGATTAGTGATTTGAGATTTTTTCGGAGTCAGATACTGCAACACAGAAGATTTACCGCAGAGTTAAAAGAGTGGGGCGCAGAGTTACGCAGAAAAGAGATGTGGAAAGAATCGAAGTAAATCGCTGGTCGCAGAACCGACCCCGGAGCGGGTCGAACACGAGTAACCCCGGGTGAAGAAGCCGTAGTGATAACGCAGGATTCGCAACCCGGGGTAAGCGAGTGCCACTTAAAACGGCCCGAGCCCATATGGTGCTAAGGAGAACCAAGGTACCCGAAGGGCCGCGGAGGATCACTAATCTCTTCCGGGAAATCCCTGCAATCCTTCCAAACCCGGAACCATATAGGATGATTGTGAAAGATCATCCAGGCTCAGATCGCCTTCAATGCTT
>PXAI01000079.1 GCA_003567135.1 Balneolia bacterium
ACGTGATAAAGGAGAACCTGCTGCAACATTTCCGGATCATTGCGGAGTGCGTTGAGGTCTTCTTCAGGAATCTGAGCAAATGCTTCGTCGGTTGGGGCAAATACGGTCAGATTATCACTTGCGGTAAGTACAGGTGCGAGCTCGCTTTCAACAAGAAGTGTTGCCAGCGTTGAGAAACGATCATCCTGACTTGCAAGAGAAACGATGTCATCGCCGGATGCTTCAGGCGTATCGTATTGCGAGATAGCATTCGAATTAAACATGAAAAGGGCGATAATAAATGTCGAGAGAAATGCTGTGATTTTCATAATAAATTGATTTCGTTAAGGGTAACACTTACAAAACCATCGCTTTTGAGAAATCATTTATTTTTAAGCGCGTCATTGATGAACAGGAATTTACCGTTGTAATACCAATAACTCACTGTGACATAGTTGCTTATTTTTAAACGAAAAAATCGACAGAAATCCTCAACATTTGTTTAAATATCTTTTACACAAAAATTGAGCCATTCATACGCCGGGATCAATAAAGCTGGCTGCTGATTCTTTTTCCTGATCAGTTTCATCCGGCAGACGAACAGATTTTCCCATTTTCAGATACCTTGGCTCGGCCCACTCAACCAGATCTGCGATGAAATCCTCTTTGAAATCCCGCGCTGAAAAAACGGCTCCCGTATCAGATGAAGCGATATGTATCGAAAGGCTCTTAAGGCCGAGGCGCCGCTGAAACCAGTTATCCCAGCCTATTGCAGCCTGTACCCGGAAGCGTTTTACAATGGCCGTCGTTTTTGCCAGATTTCGGTACCTGATTACAATCGTGTTGTCATCTACGCCGGTTGCGGCCGCCTGGTAGCGCAGATAGCCCATGACCATTCCGAACGGAAGCAGTAGCAGCGCAAAATGCCAGAATGGTAAAATGAAATAGAGCGCCACAGCAACCATGATGAAGGGCAGCGTTGTGCGGATAAGATAACGGCGCAGCGCGGCTGGAGGAGGAGTAACAAGATTCGCCTCATGAAGATATTCCGGCACCATATTTCTGATGAACTCTTCGGCCTCACTGCGGCGGATTAATGGAAACAGCACCGTCGATTGACCGCTTTGTTCTCCATATCCCGCGCTGTCTACATAAAGCGTGGCGAGCCCGAACGGCTGGCGCAACAATCCTTCCTGAATCCGCACGGCCTGAATCCGACTATAGGGGATGGAAACCTGGCGCTTTTCAAATAATCCCCGTTTTATCAGAATCTCTTTTTTCTTCCGGTAGATGGCGAAATTCGCGTAGGCCAGGATGGTGCCAAAAATGGAAAGCAGCCATGCGAAAATGATCATCCCGATAACCAGCGCAATAATGAAACTGACTCCGCTGGTGAAAAGCCCCTCAGCCTGATCAAGCAGCACTTCATCATCAACCAGCACATCCAGCTGCGACATGATCGTTCCGACAATCGACAGCGCAATACCAAAACTACCGGAAGTGGTTCCGGCAATCAGCAGGTTTTTCCAGGTCAGGTAGTAGTCGGGTTCCGGTTCGGTAGCTGTTTGAAGAGCAGGGGGACGCTCCCCCCGGGCTATTTCGGAATCATCCCCCGCAAATTCTTCTGCAACTTCTGTTTCTTCTTCTGGCGCCAGTTCCGCTTTTATCGCTTCGGCTTCCTCGCGGGTCAGCGCCTGAATGGTAGCTCCGGGCGTGCTGCCACCGGCTGTTTGTACATTCAGACTTACCAGGCCGAACATGCGCTGTAAAATGCCCGCAGAAATGTTCATCACCTGGATCCGGTGCCGGGGAATGAAGGTCTTGTTTCGCACAAAAATGCCGAATTCGATCCGGAGTTCATTGTCCTCAATCCGGTAGGTGTAGCGCAGCCAGTGCACAAGGCTGTAGACAAAAAGTATCCCCAGAAATACGCTTATGAAGCGAAAATCCCCGAATATTCCTCCGCCGCTTCCGCCACCGCCGAAAAAGAAAACGATGATAATCGGAATCAAAAGCTCGCGCAGCGTTTTCAGAACGGTTGAGATAGCCGCGACGGGATGTTGTCGTTTCGGTTCAGACATCCTGATCGGCAGCCCGGGCTAAGTTGGAAATCGTGTTGCGTACTTCATCGGCCACTTCGTCGCTCAGGGCAGGAATTTCGTGCGTTGTTGCTGCCGTGGTAATGGTTACGGTAGATAATCCAAACGATCTTAAAATCGGCCCCTGACGCGTATCCACGTGCTGAATACGGTTTACTGGGATGAGAATCCGGCGAATCACAAAAATTCCGAACTTGATGTAAATCTCGTATTCATCAATCTGATAGCGCCATCTGCGCCAGCGGATCTTCGGGATAATGGAAGCCTGAAGAATCGTATTGAGAACGACAAGTCCGGTAATGACGAGAATCGGCCAGCCCGGCGTGGTATCACTGCCGAGTGCGACAAATCCGTACACAAAGGGAATAGTCCACCAGAAAAGCGAAGACAGTCCGCCGGTAATGCGCCATGCGGGAACGGCACTTGGATCGATCTGTTTATCCGGATCAGGTCTCATTTGATTTATCAGGTTTTAAATGTCAGAAAGCGTTGTTTCAAAACGCCGTTTAGGCACGTTTAATTCGGGCTAAAAATACGGCAACGCCGGGCTATTTCATAATGTGAAGGCTGGTTTGGGGCAGTGATTTGGTTCATCGGAAATATGCGTGTGTGGATTGGGTTACGTGGTTAATTTGTGAATTAATATTCTGTGAATTTCCAGATCTATTCCTGTAGGTACAGGGCATGCCCTGTACCTACAGGCCGTGTATAGGTGTAATAAATTCAATTGTATATGATGTTATTTTTTCGTTCGAATTGATCTTGTAATGTGTTAACGGGATCCCGGGAAATTTTTAAAACATTCCACTGAAACACCACCAGCCGCGAATTGCGTATATTCAGCCCTGAGTAAACCAATCAACCGAATCTATATCAATGCAACCGGATTTTATCTATTTCGACATCGACGACACGCTTTTGGATCACATGCATGCCCAGCAGAACGCGCTTTCTGATGCCTACAATCATTATGAGGCGCTTCAGGCAGCAGGACTGGAGGACTTTCAGAATACGTACAAGGAGATTAACAGCAGGCTGTGGCTCGAATACAGTATCGGCAGGATTGACCGGCCTGAGCTGTCGCTGCGCCGGTTTCAGGATTCGTTTACAAGGCTTGGCATCGAAATTGAAGACTCAACTGAAGTGGCCGGATTTTACATGAATGCGTATCGCAAACACTGGAGCTGGCTGCCCGGCGCGAAGGAAGCGCTCGATGAAATTTGTGAGCATTACCCGGTTGGGTTCATCACAAACGGATTTGCGGAAACCCAGAAGCTGAAAGTGAACGACTTCCGGTTGAAAGAGTATTCAGATCAGGTAATTATATCGGAGGAGGTCGGTTTTCTGAAACCTCACCCCGAAATTTTCAGGTATGCTGAGGAAAAAGCCGGAATAAGCGCTGACAAAATATTATATGTTGGTGATTCTTATTCATCTGACGTAAAAGGCGGAAAAGCAGCAGGATGGCAGGTGGCCTGGTTTACGAAAGAAAGTGACGCTGAGCGATTGAGCAAAGCCGACTTCAATTTTGATGATTTCAGTGAGCTTCGGGCGAAACTCAACGGGAAATAAATAAAAAAAGCGGCTCCCCAAGGGAGAGCCGCTTTAATAATTCAGTTAAACTGAATTCAGATTATCAGAACGTGTAGCCTACTGTGAAAAGAAGACCGCTCGTGGTTGAACTGAGGTCAATACCGAAATCCTCAGTTTCGATGATATCAGTGACTCCGAATTCGTAGCGCAGATCAACATGGAACTGGCCGAATCCAACTCCGCCTCCAATTGCCACACCGAATACAACACCATTCAGATCTTCAATATCCTCGCTATCCCCATCAAATGATTCTGTTCCACCGAGTGAAATACCGATAACAGGACCAGCATTCAGATAAGGAACTACATTACCGTCAAGAGGCAGCGTATAGCGAGCCAAAAGTGGTATATCAAGGTAGTTTAGCGTTACTTCAACATCACCCCCGTTTGATTCTTCACCACCTTTTTGAACAAACATCAGTTCAGGCTGAAAAGCAAAAGAATCAGAGAATGGAATGATAGCATAGGCTCCAACAGCAAACCCGAGCTTCATATCAGATGTTTCGCTGACGCTCATTCCGCCGCCGCTGGCACTTGTGGTAAGGCTGTAGAGCGAAATTCCGGCTTTTGCTCCGAAGCGTGTCTCCTGTGCTTCAACCTGCTGGAAGCTGAATGCAACCATGGCTGTGATAAAAAGAAAAGAGTAAATCTTTTTCATTATAGGTCTCCCTGTTTAATTAGATTTGTAGTTATCCTCAGAGACTGAGGTTCGGCAAATATAGTAAAACAAATTATATATCCATAAAAATTACACTTATTTATTGTCAGTTTTTAAATTTTTAAGCAGGGTGATTAGCCGGTAGCTTCAGTGCTCTGATTAGAGGTGTGATAAAAACTTTACTCCATTTCAATCTGTTTATACCATTCATTAATAACCGTGAAAACTGAATTCCATAAAAAAAGCGGCTCCCCCGAAGGAGAGCCGCTTTTGATTAAATCAGTACTGATTCAGTTTAGAATCCGAAACGAATACCGGCAGTTACAGCAAGCTGATCCCATCCGTTGATGGAAAACTTAGGCTCAGCAAAGAACATAGCGCCACCGAAGTCGTACTCGAGGCCGGCACCAATGTTAAATCCAACTTCGCTGTCACTGATGCTCATTGAGAAACCAGGCTCGTCAATATCCCATGAGAAAGAGGCATAGTGGATACCGGCAAGAGCATAAACTCTTAGGTTAGCATCATTTACGAAGAGATAGTGAGCGTTGAAGTTCATATCCCAGGCTGTAACATCTTCAAGGCCATCTTCGTCGGCAAGCCAGTACGTGAAGTCAAATGCACCTCTTAACTCATCGGTAAATGAGTAGTTTGCATTAACGTTGATACCAAAATCCCCATCAAAGATATCAAAACCATATGTAATACCGACACCGGCTGCAAAATCCCCCTGCGCATTTTGAGCATGTAATGTTGAGCCGAGGCCTGTGAGGCCGAATATCAGTAGAATCGTATATAACTTTTTCATTGTAGTATTACCTTATTTGTTTGTATTTATTTTCTCTCCTCGAACATAGAGGTTGATCAAATATAATAATTCATTGTAAATATCCATAATTTTCGATGGTAACGTCTTATGTATAAGTATGTTTCAACAAATAGTACTTATGTAAA
The DNA here is from genome assembly GCA_003567135.1 of Balneolia bacterium. Lineage (GTDB taxonomy): Bacteria > Bacteroidota > Rhodothermia > Balneolales > Cyclonatronaceae > PXAI01. The sequence goes on from PXAI01000079.1 coordinate 5,284, forward strand.
GTTAAACCGGAATCAGAAGTAAAGCTATAAGTTTAGTATGATTCGAATAGGATAAACTCTATGATTTTTAACTGTATAATAATATTCCAAAAAAATACCCCAACTTTACTCATCCCGCTTCTTAATTATTGCTATTTTCTCTCGTGCCGCATTCAACCTCCAAAAGATGAAATTTGTCGCTAAATGAACACAGCCAAAGAACCTGAAGTTACGCTGCAACTTGCCCTCGATCACGGTCTTACCGAAGATGAGTTTCAAAAAATTTGTGATTACCTGAACCGGACGCCCACATTTACCGAACTGGGCGTTTATTCGGTGATGTGGAGCGAACACTGCTCGTACAAAAACTCCATTCTGGTGATCAAAACCCTGCCCCGAAGCGGCCCGCAGCTTCTGGTGGGAGCCGGCGAGGAAAATGCCGGGCTGGTGGATATCGGCGACGGGTTGGCGTGTGCGTTTAAAATTGAGAGTCACAATCATCCTTCTGCGGTGGAACCTTATCAGGGCGCGGCAACCGGCGTGGGTGGTATCCATCGTGACATTTTTACGATGGGAGCGCGGCCGATCGCGGCGCTGAATTCGCTCAGGTTCGGATCACCCGACAACCCGCGTGTTCGTTATTTGCTCGATGGAGTTGTAAGGGGAATCGCGGATTACGGCAATTCATTCGGTGTGCCGACCGTGGGAGGTGAAATTTTCTTTGATGAATCCTACGAAGGAAATCCGCTTGTAAACGCAATGAGCGTGGGAATTGTGAAAAAAGGCGAAACGGCCTCTGCGGTCGCGCCCGGACCGGGTAATCCCGTAATTATTGTGGGATCAAGTACAGGCAGGGATGGAATTCACGGAGCAACGTTTGCTTCGGAAGAAATCAGCGAGGAGAGCGAATCGAAGCGCCCGAGCGTGCAGGTTGGTGATCCGTTTACGGAAAAACTTCTTCTTGAGGCATCGCTCGAAGCCCTGAAAACGGGAGCCGTTGTCGGTATTCAGGATATGGGCGCGGCGGGCATCAGCTGCTCATCTTCTGAAATGAGTGCAAAAAGTGAAACCGGCATGGACATCGACTTGGATAAAGTCCCGATGCGCGAAGAGGGCATGACCGCTTACGAATTGCTGCTTTCCGAGAGCCAGGAAAGGATGCTGATTGTCGCCGAAAAAGGCCGCGAGCAGGAAGTGATCGATATTTTTGAGAAATGGGATCTGAAGGCGGTGGTTATCGGAAAAGTCACAAATTCCGGCAACGTGGTTTACCGCAAGGATGGCGAGGTTAAGGCATCAATTCCCGCTGCTTCGCTGGTGCTTGGCGGCGGCGCACCGGTTTACGAACGCGAAGTGAAAAAGCCGGCTTATCTGGAGAAAAAGCAGGCGTTTGATTTCAGCAAGCTTCCTGCTGATGAAAGTTTAGAAAATTCATTCGATCGCGTACTGAGTTCCCCGAACGTGGCCTCCCGGCGCTGGGTGTATGAGCAGTACGATCACATGGTTCGCACCAATACGATTTCCGGCCCCGGACAGGGAAATTCCGGAGTAGTTCGGATCAAGGGGACCAAAAAAGCGCTGGTCGCAAAAACTGACTGTAACGGACGCTATGTGTATCTGAATCCCAGGAAAGGGGGACAAATTGCGGTTGCCGAGGCAGCCA
>PXAI01000353.1 GCA_003567135.1 Balneolia bacterium
GATTCGCCGGACGGATGGGGATATCCACAGCTGACGAGCATCAGTCGCTATTTGCCGGAAACGCGCGAGGAGCTGCTCTATTCGCGCTACTGGTTCAGTTTTGGCACGTTCGCTTCCGAGGGCGTCTGGAATGTGGATAAAAACCAGATTCGCGCGATCCTGAAACAGGAAGCCGAGGATAAGTGGCTGCATTTGTGCCCCTCATTCGATTTCAGCCTGACCGAAGGCATCATCGACCGTCTGCCGGATTCGATTGATACGCGGAATAATCCGAACTGGTCGGTACTGCATGCGTCTGAGGTGGAGGGTTCGCGCGTGGTGCGTAAGCCACGCGGCGTGGTTCACAAACTATCCGGATCGGCGAAGCAGGAGGAAAGCGAAACGAAGCCGGAGAAAAAAGAGCCGGAGCGGCACATTCCGGACGTGCGTTTTGATGACATCGGCGGACTCGAATCGATTATTCAGCAGATTCGGGAAGTGATTGAGCTTCCGCTGAAAAATCCGGAGCTGTTTCGTCATCTGGGGATCAAGCCGCACAAAGGGGTGCTGCTGTACGGCGCGCCAGGCTGCGGAAAAACGCTGATTGCCAAAGCCATTGCCAATGAAACGAAGGCGCATTTTATTTCGGTAAAAGGGCCGGAGCTGATCAACAAATATTACGGACAGAGCGAGGAAAATCTGCGCAATCTTTTTGATGAAGCGCGCAAAATGACGCCCTCGATTATCTTTTTTGATGAAATCGATGCGCTCGCGCAAAAACGGTCCGGCGCGGATAATCTTCGTATGGATTCCCGGTTTGTCAACCAGTTGCTCACGCTGATGGATGGCATTGAGGAGTACGACCGCGTGTGCGTGATTGCCGCCACGAACCGCGCCGAGCTGATAGACGATGCGCTGCTCCGTCCGGGTCGGTTTGATTACCGCCTTGAAGTGAAAAAGCCGAACCGCGAAAGCTGTGTTCGTATTTTCAAAATTGCCACGCGCGATATGCCGCTGGCAAAAGGGGTTGATCCCGAAAAACTGGGTGATCAGCTGGAAGGAATGACCGGAGCCGACATCGCCTATATTGCAAGGGAGGCAGCCTACAACTGCCTTCGGCGCAGTATCGATATGAACGGCAACGGCTTAAAAACTGATTCTGCCGGGAACCCTGACTACAGCGAACTGGTTGTAAATGCTGATGATATAGTGCAAGCTATATCAGATATCGAAAAATAAAATTGATATTGATTTTTGATCAGTATCAGCGTAAATTTGAAGTCTTTGGCTGAATCGGTAGCTCAGTTGGTAGAGCAACGGCCTTTTAAGCCGTGGGTCGTGGGTTCGAGCCCCACCCGATTCACTCTCAATTTTTTTTCAACCTCACACTAAGCCCTGCCCTGGAATATGGTCAGGGCTTTTGTTTTTATGTGAAGTTTGGTTAGCGAACGTCCGCTAAAGATGTAGTTACATTTTGTGCTAGCGCAGCAATAAATTATTACCGTATATATAAAAATCAATCTTGTAGGGACAGAGCATGCTCTGTCCCTACAAGATTGAACGTAAATTAATTTGCCGCGGTATTTGAAGCAGGATTCCTATCCCCGCGTTTCGCCCTCATCATCAGAATCGTTTTCATCTGAATCCTCATCTTCCTCATCCCCCGATCCTGAATCGTCTTCGTCATTCTCGTCGTTATCTTCATCATCTTCTTCGGGCGACTCTTCTCCGCTTTCATCCTCCTCAGGATCCGATTCTTCTTCTTCCGGAGTCTCTGTTTCGGCATCTTCCGTTGTCTCTTCGGCATCCGAGATTTCTTCCTCTTCTTCAGGCTCTTCATCCACGCGGTCGGGAACAACGTCCCGCGGAATTCTGGAGCGGAAAATGGACATTCGGGTCGTCATATATTCGTGGAACTCGTTGAACCCGTCGGGATAGTCAGTCGGTGGGCATCCCATATATGCAGTTGTCCGGCTCATCGGCCTGTTGGGGTCATCGCGGTAACCTATACGAACGCTGTTGGCATCTTCCTCACATTCCTCTGAAATCATAAACCCATCGGGCAGCGTTATGGGCCAGTCAGAAAATCCGGCGTTGGAAAGCTGTTCCAGTATAATTTCCATTTCGAACGGTTCCAGCACGCTTCGGTTTACCAGGGAATCGATCGTTTGTTTTGCAAGGGTGCGCGGATAAACGAGGTCGGTGATGTAGTACGATTCATCCTCAAAAATGTACAGCGCCGTGCCGAAAACGGTTCCCGGCTCGATGAAACCCGATGTATTAAACTGCCGGTATTCAAAAATATAGGAGTCTCTCAGCTGATATGAAGAGTCTTCAAAAGTTGCACAGCTTGCAAGAAATCCCGCCAAAAGAAAAATTAAGGTAAGTTTTCGTGACATCATGGGTTGAAAGCGGGGTGCGTTAAGAAATCCAAGGTTGATGTATCAGTTGATGGTTTATCATCGTAAATTGCTAATATAGCATACTGCAGAATTTTTTGTAATGTTTTTCCGATCTACCTGATTTCTAATGTCACTTTCCGTTTCGGCACTTAATAAATCGTTTGACTCCAAGCCAGTTTTAAAAAATCTCTCTTTCGAAATTCCGGCGGGCAGTTGTCTTGGTTTACTCGGGAATAACGGTGCGGGAAAATCGACGCTCATCCATACCATCTGCGGAATAATGCAGGCCGATTCTGGGGATATTTCGTTTGATGGCGAAAAGAAAACCGCTGAAGACATCAACAATCTCCGTTCCAAAATGGGGATTCTGCCCGAATCAGGTATTATTAACCCGGATCTGACCGGCCGTGAACAGCTTTCGTTTACAACGCTGCTTTACGGACTCAGTCCCGAGAAACTTCGCGAGCAAACCGAAACGATGATCGAGTATTTTTTTGATAATCCGGATGACCTGAACCGACGCACCGGAACCTACTCAACCGGAATGCGGAAAAAACTCGGGCTGATTGCCGCCTTCCTGCACAAACCCAGCCTCGTTTTGCTCGACGAACCGTTTTCGGGGCTTGACCCCTCTACGTCGCGGCTGGTTATCAGTTTTTTGAACGCCTACAAACGCGAAGACCGAACGTTGCTCGTATCATCCCACAACCTCTCTTATGTGGATCAGGTTGCTTCGCACATTGGCGTGCTGCACAAAGGCTCGTTTGCTTTTTGGGGAACCCGGCAGGAGTTTACGCGGGATGGAAACGCGCAGATTGAGGACTCACTTTTTAATCTGCTTGTGCCGGATGAAAAAAACACGGAACGGCTGAAAGAGCTGCTCAACTAACCGGGAAATGGATCACCAGGCGACATCCGCATTCAGGCTTCTGGGTTTTCTGCTGAAATCCCGTGCAAGGATGATGTTTACCGGTGATGAAAATGACCTGATCAACGTGGGCCGTTTTTTTGTAGTTCTGCTGGTGCTTTTCTACGCGGGATCTGCCGCCATTATCATGATTACCGTTCCGCCCGATCTGAGCAATCTTGCGCACTACGGCATTCTGGCAAGTATCGCCTCCATGCTCGCATTCAGCCAGTATTTTCCATCCGTAAAATTCCCGTCGAAAGTCATCCCCAAATACAGTCCGGTTGCTGCACACGCGCGGGGTATGCTCAATTTTTTGTACGATGTGTTTCGCCCCACCGTGCTCTACATTCTGCTCTTTCTGTTCATCACAAACCTGATCGCGTGGTCAACCGGCCCCTATTTTTTTATTGACGGCCTGGTGGTAATCGTTACCGTTTTTATGGTGGATTATTCCATAAAATACCTTCTGTTTTACCGGAACAGCAGTCTGTGGCTCAATATTTTCAGAATCGTGGCCGTGATTCTGCTTTTTGTGCTGTTTATGACCGTGGCCATTCTCTACAACTTTGAAACGCGCTGGGCCGGCTCGATGGCTCTCCTTCTCATTCTTGCCGCATCGATTCTTGCGCTCACGCTCATTTCAAGATCCAGCGGTGACGTTGCCATGCGCGAAAAAGCGGGAAGCCGGTCGGCGGTTACGTCGGTTGCGCAGGCTGCACGGATCAGCTACAACCGTCGGAAGTCCACGCGGCCGGTTTACCTGTTCATCTTACTGCTGAACTCCGTTTTTGCATTTTATCTGTACATGATCAGCGTTAACGACGCGCACAGCTATGTCCGGGTTATGTTCCTGCTGATGCTGAACCTGCCGATCATTCCGTTTTCCTACGTACACGCCAATTACTTCGGTTTTTTCCGGGAAACCTGGCTGGAAATCCGGCTAAGAAACGGTAAGTTATCCACGCTTTTTCAGGCGTACATCGGCAGCATGATCATCCCCGTTTTAGTGGATGCCGTGGTAACTTTCGGCCTGCTTTACGCGCTCGATGAGTTCACTTTCGCGCGTGTACTTATTTACCTGTTTGCCCTGCCGATTACCGTACTTTTTGCAATGTGGGCCTCTTACCGTTTTCCGCGGATTATCAGCTCTTTTTTCAGCCTCAGCCAGATTTCCGGCTTTAAAAATAACACCTCAGGAGTGGCCGGAACTATCGCGTTTGTCATCACGGTTACGCTCGCGCTGCTGATTTACTACGATTATCTCCTGATCGGAATCATCTACACGCTTCTGATGTGCGCGCTCTTGTTTTACCTCACCGTAAAAGCCGATCAAAACTTATCCCTGAAACTCTACGATAAGCTTTTTGGTAAAAAGTGATTCGCTTCCGCTGTTTGCGATACGCCGAAAGTAAGTGGAATTTTTTGCATATTCCGTTTACCAAAATGTCCGACTGATTCCGAAAAACGCTCCGGCATACTCCCATGATTTTTTGCCCGAACATATCCGCAATTCCTGAAAAACCGGCTTCCGGGTGGAACAAACGTTCCGGTTTTTTTTGTGGGATGATATGGATCATCGCCCTGATGCTGCTGGTTCCCGTTTCTGCGTCCGGAGCTTCTGATGCTGATCTGCCAACAGTGATCAACCGCCTCTTGCCCGATCATGCCGGTGAGGCGCTTCCCGTGGCGCTTCGGTATCATCGGGAAGCTACGGAATCGGGAAATAAAGAGATTCTCGCCGAGGCAACATATTTGCTTGCGCTGGTGTACTATAAGCAGTCCCGATTCGAAACATCCAACCGCTATCTGGCAGATCTTGGTCCCGAAGATCCGGAAACTGATACCGAAATTGCCGTCCGTTCGCTGATTCTTCAGGGAAGAAACTATTTCCGTCTTGATGCGCTCGATCGCGCAATGGAGTCGTGGAACAGGGGGATGCGCATAGCCCTGAATAACGGGATGCTCCGCCTCGCCGCTGAAATCCGGATGCACGTTGCCGGTATTGATCACGCTACCGGATATTTTGCCGAAGCAGAAGAAGAGCTCAATGAGCTGATCGGTTTTTTTGATAACGGGGGATATTCTTCCGAAATGGCGCGGGCTCAGTTAATGTATGGCGCGCTTTTACTTGACCGGCAAGAGTTCGAAAATGCATTGGCTCAAACCCGGTCGGCTGGCGATTACTTTCGTCGTGCCGGACACCCATTTCTGGAAACGCAGACCAAACTACAGCATGCGCGGATTTTGCTGAAGCAGGGCAGGGTTGGTGAGTCGGAAACGCTTGCGCGACAGCTGCAGCTCGAAATTCGCGTATTTCAGTCCGGCGCGCTGGCCGCAGAACTGAGCGGTATCCGGGCCGGAATTGCGGCAGAAAAACAGGACTATGCAGAGGCGATCCGGCTTTACGAGGAGGTTATCCGATCCTACATGATGAGCGGTGAAGCGGCAAGGCTCGGAGAAATCGTGCGAAAACTGCACCATACGCATCTCATTCAGGGGGATGCGCAGTCCGCGGAAAATTTGCTTCGCAGGCATTCTGACTGGCGGAGAGATCAGGGCACAACCACGAACGAAAATATCCTCAGGGAATGGCGCGAATCGTTTGATCAGCTTCGTGAGCGGCATCAAAACGCCGTGCGAGAATACGAGCGGCAGCAGGCGATGATGTTTTATGTGGCACTTGGAATCGGGGTGGTCGTTCTTCTTGTAGTTTTGTTCATTTTGGTCAGGAAAAAAGGAAAAATGAACGAGCCTGAAACGAAGCCAAATCCTGAACCTGAATCAGATGTAAAGCCTGAACCTGTGCAGGAAAAAATCTCTGAGTCGGTGCCTTCATCCTCCAAACCTGAGAAGGTGTATGATGAAAAAACCTCTGCTGATATTCACGTCATTACCCCGGATCAGCCCGTTCCAAATCCCCCGAAAAATTCTTCTTCAGGCGGATTTCCGGTAGTTCCGGAAGGCCCGCGTCCGCTTGTAGAGAAAAAATTCGCGCCGTTCAATCCGATTCCGGGCCAGCGAACTGGAAAACGAAGCGGGCCGCCGCGCAAACCGACGCCGGTAAAGGAAACCCCCCCCGACCCCAAACCGGCCGAAAATCCCCGAAAAACCGGAACTTTCGACGATCAGAAAATGGAAGAGCTTTTCGGCAGGATCAAAAAACTGATCGAAAGCAAACACCTTTACCGCGATAAAAACATCTCCGTATCGGTAATCGCGAGCCGGCTTGAGACAAACGACCGATACGTTTCCCAGGCGGTAAATCAGTTCAGCGGATCGAATTTCAACGGATTTATCAACGCCTACCGCGCAGAAGAAGCCTGCCGGTTGATGCGCGAAAATCCCGATCTGCCCGTAAAAGATATTGCATCCAAAGCCGGCTACGGCAGCGTTTCCTCATTCCACCGCCTCTTTAAAAAAGAAACCGGCCAGACACCCTCGCAATACGTCGAGGAAAGCAGGGGATAATTCAGAATGTAAGAATTCAGAGTTCAGAATTGGCTTACGCATGTGAATCGCTGAATATTTTCAATTAATCAATTTTTAACCGGCGGTTTTTGGGTTAACTGGCGTTTGTGCGACCACCGGCGCATCCGCACAAAAGGTAACGACGC
>PXAI01000325.1 GCA_003567135.1 Balneolia bacterium
CGCTTGGGATTGACTACCGGAATCCCGAAATGAGCGCCGAAAAAGCGCTGGAGTTTTACCGGTAACGGTTGATCAACATAAAAGAGCCGGAAACCCGGGTAAAAATCCCAAAGAATCCGGCTTAGAATTCAGCTTCAGACTGATTAGAACGGCAGATCGTCGTCTACATCAAACGGCTCATCAGCGGGGCGTGGCGGCACCTGTTCGGCCGGAGGCGCATCGCCAAGCGATTCGATTTTCCAGGCTTTCACATCAGTGTACCATCGGCCGTTGTACTCGCGTGATTCCACGTCAAAATGCACGTTCAGCTCCTGCCCTTCGTTCAGGCGCTCCAGCTCGTTTACCTTATCGCCCCAAAGCGTAACGCAAACTTTCTTGGGGTAACGATCGCCCGTTTCAAGTATAAAATCCTGTTTTTGCCAGGGTCCGTTTCGGCCTTCGCCGCTCATCACATCCAGCTTCTGCTGTAAAGTTCCTCTCATTTCGAGTGACATACTAATTCTATTTAGATCAAGTTTTTGTTAACCCCCGAAAGGTAAGATTCTGAACAATAAAATGTGAAGAGAAATTGTGGGGAGATTGTTGATTTCGTAGGGGCGAAATTTGCGGAAATGGGAAATTCAGAATTCAAAAATTCAGAATTCAGAATTGGCATCCGCACAAAAGGTAACAAACGCCTTTTCGAAATGATCGCTAAACCCGGAAACAGGTTTTAGCAAATACCTCACCTGTACGCCTTCGCAATCCTCCGGTTAAACACAATCAGCAACAGCGCTGTTATCCCCCACTGTACGAAGCATGTGGCTACGGAGTAGGGATCAAACGGATTGAACCAGGAGTCGGGCGAGAATTCTGTGGCGCTGCGGTAGATCCACCAGCCGAGCAGAATGACGACTTCGGCCGGAACCACGTACTTAATTACAAACTCCCACAGGCGGCTGAATCCGCTGAGGTATTCGTTGCCACCGGACAAAATATTGATGGTAAACGCGCGGCTGCCGTGTTTGATGATAGAAAAAGAGATAAACGCTCCGGAGATCATCAGTCCGAGGCCCCAGACAAAATCCTGGTTAGCAAAGAAGTCCAGATTCATAGAGGATGGCAGCCCGAGAATGAAGCCCATCACGCAGACGCCGGTTGTGGCGTAGTAGCGTTTTATGCCGGTATCCACGAAAACTTTGGTGGCAAGCTCAATCATGGCGATCAGCGAGCTGAAGGCCGCGAATGTGAGCGCAAGGAAAAAGAGCGAGGCAAAAATGCGGCCTCCGGGAATTTCCATAAATAGCTGCGGCATCCAGATAAAGGTGAGTCCGGTAGAGGCCGGTCCGGAAGTGCGCATCACTTCAAGGATTTCGGTATGCGACATCGTAGCGCCAAGGATGGCAAATACTGTAGAGAAAATGGTGATAGCTGCCCAGAGTGAAACCATGTTGTTTCCGATTCCGGTCTGGAACGCAGTGGTAACGATGCTGTCGTTTTTACGCATATAGGCGCCATACGTAAGGATGAGTCCCCAGCCGGCACCGGTATCCCAGGCGTTTTGGGTGAGAGCTTCCAGCCAGATCGTCGGCTCGCCAATCACGCTCCAGTCAGGACGAAACAGATACGCAATCCCCTCAAAACTGCCGGGTAACATCAGCGCGCGGACTCCTGCCGAAACCAGAATAAGAAGCAGCAGCGGGATCAGGATCATATTCACGCGCTCGATCATCTTCACCCCTTTCATCACCACAAAACCGGCAAGCGCGATCGCAACAAGGTGAAACACAGACGGCAGCATCGAAGCCTGGAAGCCATCCCAAACCAGCATCGCCTGATCGGTAGATTCCGGAAGCGGGTTAATCACCGATTCAATGAAATAGAAGATACACCAGCCGGTAACCACGCTGTAGTAGAACATAATCGCCGAAGCGACAAACGCGATGAATCCGCCAATCCAGGCAAACTTTTCGCCAATCAGTGAGATCATCGAGCCTACCGTACCGCGGCGCCCGCTGCGACCGATAGCGTACTCAGCGATGATCAGCGGAATCGACCAAAGCAGAAGCGAAATAATCCAGGCCAGAAGAAAAACCCCGGCGCCCTCTTCACCGCCATTCTGCGCGGCAATCCGCGGAAACCGCCAGATATTACCGGTACCGACCGCAATCCCCAAAACGCTGAGAATCAGTCCCCATCGTGACGTAAACCGCTGTAGTGTACCTCCGGCCGGTTGTTCGCTCATAAATTACCCTGAATTAAATTAACACTGTTTTAAAGATGTGAAGATTGTGAATCGAAAGGGAATTCGCAAGTTTTTGGAGTGAGGAAGAGTTGCGGGTTTACGATTGAATATGTATTACGGTCTTTTGATTATTAGGGAATCGGAGAGTTGCGCGTTTCGGGTTGCGCGTTTCGCTGATTATTGAATTCAAATATCATCGCCCATTGGTGTCATCCCGCAATCGGGTTTTGGAAGTTGAATGTTGAAGCGTTGAAAGGTTGAAGGTTTTTTCGACTGGAAATACCTAAACCATTTACTCGCGCCCAAAGGCCGTCATCCCGCAATCGGGCTCGAAAGACATTCAGGAACAAATGGTTACACGATATGATGCGGCGGCCTTTGGACGTCCCGACCCTTCGGGAGATCTTCCAGCGTTTCTTTCGGACAAATCTTTTTGAGGCTAAACATCGTAACCTTAAAGGGTATCTACGCTTTTTTGTGTTGCCATCTTTGAGCTATCACCGACCGAGCCACCCACATCGTTGGAAGATCCCGTATAAATCCTCGCTATCGCGTTAGGATTTTACGGGATGACAAATGGGGCGTTGGGAGATGGATATGATGAATTCCTGCTGAATTACCAAATTACCATCGCCCCCAAAGCTGTCATCCCGCAATCGGGCTCGAAAGTAATTCAGGAACAGTTGGTTACACGATATGCGGGATCTTCCAGCGTTACTATTGGACGGATCTTTTTCAGGCTAAAAATCGCCGCCCTAAATGATACCAACGAATTTTGGCCCTACTAACTTTGAACTATAAACGATCGCGCCGAAGATTACGCTGGAAGATCCCGTATAAATCCTCGCTATAGCGTTAGGATTTTGCGGGATGACAAATGGGGCGTTGGTTGGTGTACTAAACGAACCCGAAACCTGAAACCTGCAACTCTTCTGCATAGCTTCGCTGCGGATGTTTGCGGGATGACGTCGTTGGGGCTCTTGTAAATCTGTTCGAAACCCGCAACCCGGTTCGGAGCGAAGCGAAGAACCCGGCAACCCGAAACCCGCAACTCTTCAAACCTCCGATTTTTTTGCAACTGCCTGCCATGATTCATATTATATCAGGCTTATATCCGTTTCGAACCTATCAACCTCAACGCTGGTCTTTTAACCGACTTCAGATGCAAACCAACCATCAGACTTTAAACAGATATTTCGCAGGCTTCGCTTTTCTGTTTGCATTTATTCTTTATATGCTTACCCTTGCGCCCACGGCAAGTTTCTGGGATCCCGCTGAACGGATTGCCGTAGCATACGGACTCCAGATTCCGCATCCTCCCGGTGCTCCGATGTATATCCTGATGGGACGCTTTTTTGCGATGTTCGTACCTGCCGAATATGTGGCGTTCAGCATTAACACAATGAGCGCGCTGGCTTCGGGCATTACGATCATGCTTTTGTATCTGATTGTGGTCAGGCTGATCCGCACGATTCACGGGCATCCGGATACGTATTCTACTGGTAGAAAAGTTGCGCTTTACGGCGGCTCACTTATTGGTGCGCTTACGTTTGCAGGAACTGACAGCATGTGGTTCATCTCTGTTGAGGCTGAAACATATGCCCTCTCACTTACCTTCACCGCGCTGGTTTTCTGGCTTACGCTCAAATGGGCCGATCAGCATGATAAACCGGGCAACGAGCGCTGGCTGGTGCTTATTGCCTATCTGATTGGTATCGCTTTCGGGATTCACCTGCTGAACCTGCTTGCCGTTTTTGCGATCGGACTGATTATCTATTTCACGAAATTTGAGTTTGAGATCAAGACGTTCATCCTGGCCGGAGTTGCCAGCGTGGGTGCGTTTTTCCTGATCTTCCCCGGAACAATCATCTGGCTGCCTGAACTGGCGCTGCGTCTTCAGGAGGGCTCCTTTGGCCTGATCGGGCCCGTCATGTTCCTGATGATCATCCTGCTGCTGCTTTCTTTTGGAATTTACTACACGCACAAGACCAGCAATCGCATCGTAAACTACATTCTTGTGGCGTACACGGCGATTATCATCGGATATTCCAGCTACGCGATGATCTACCTGCGCTCGATGACCAATCCCCCGATTGATCAGAATAACCCTGACAACGTGGAGCGTTTTGTAAGCTACATGAAGCGCGAACAGTACGGAACGGCGCCGATTCTGCAGGGACGCAGCTACGATCCGGTCAGCCAGGATTTTGTCGAAAAAGTCTTCCCGAGAAGACACTCCTCTTCTGAATCGCATATCAGAGTGTATGAGCGCTATAACAGCGATCTCGACTTCTTCTTCAGCTATCAGCTGGGGCACATGTATTTCCGGTATTTTAACTGGAACTTTATCGGGCGACAGGCCGACATTCAGGATACGCCTTCATACTGGGGCCGATTTTCCGCAATTGACCGCTACGCCGATAATCCCGCAAACAATTTTTACTGGTACCTGCCTTTCCTTGTGGGATTATTAGGGATGCTTTATCACTTCAGGTCCGACTGGAGGCGGGCGCTGGCTGTCCTTGTGCTGTTTACAGCCACGGGTATTGCGATTGTGCTTTACCTCAACCAAACGCCCATTCAGCCGAGGGAGCGGGATTATTCCTACGTGGGATCGTTTTTTGCCTTCTCTATCTGGATCGGAATCGGGCTCTTTGCGCTCGCGGAAATGCTTGAGAAACTGAGTAAAAATCCGATTGTGCCGGCGGTGGGTCTCGCCGCAGCCGTCATCCTTCTGCCCGGACGCGTTATCTCAGAAAATTATTTTGATCACGACCGGAGTCAGCGATACGTCGCGCCGGATTATGCGTACAATCTGCTCAATTCTGTTGAGCCCTACAGTATTCTGTTCACCAACGGCGATAACGACACCTTCCCGCTCTGGTACCTGCAGGAAGTAAAAGGCATTAGGACCGATGTGCGGATTGTCTGCCTCAGTCTGCTGAATACGCCGTGGTATATCGATCAGCTTAAAAACCGCTGGAATTACGATTCGCCGCCGGTTAGAATGTCATTCAGCGATCGCGAAATTCAAAATATCGAGCAGAAATTCCGTTTTGAGCGGGATTCTGATTTCCATACTCCGGGCACGATGAGTATTCCCATTGACCGCGAGCGGATTCGTCAGCTCACCGAAGCGGAAAGTCAGGAAGAGCTGATTACCATTGCTGAGCACATCGAAACCGGATCAATGGAATGGCCGGAGAATCTTTATGCACCAGAGTTTTCGTTCGGATTTCCGATTGACGAAATGGAAGAAAGCATCGATTTCTTCGTTCAGGGCCAGTTTCTTGGCCGGGACAGCCGCGGCAATGAGTTTTTCTACACCCGCGTTCAGGATGACTTTGTGATTGATATCGTTCGCGAAAACATCAATCACAGACCCGTATATTTTGCCATTACGGTCTCCACGGACGCCCAGATGAATATGATGAACTACTTTCGTCTGGAAGGAAAAGCGTTCAGGGTGATTCCGCAGCAGCATGAAGAGGAATACGGTCATCTTGATCCTGATATTCACGCCAAGCGTCTTGAGCAGTTTAAGCTCCGAAATGTCAACGCCGAGCGGATTTACTTCGATCAGAACATCCGCCGTATGCTGGATAACTACCGTACGGTAATCACGCGCCAGGCCGATGCACTGGTTCGCCGTGGCGATTATGAAGAAGCCAACGAGTGGCTGGAGTGGGGCGAGTATAAAATCCCGTTCAGAAACGTGGAGCCGGATGTTAGTTCGCTTATCACCTATGCCCTGCGTTACGCTCAGGCCGGTAATGTGGATGCCTCTACGAGAATAGCCGACGAAGGCCTCGATATCTTCCTGACCGAAATTGATCGTCTTTTTGACCAAATGGACGCCATGGAAGCCGAAATGGATCGTCTTGAAGAGCAGATCAGAACCACAGGAAGCCGTGAGCGCCGCGCCAGACTTACACAGCAACTCAACCTGAAGCAGAACGATGTTCAGCGACGCGTACGCGATTACAGCAGTAATCTCACCCGTCTGATTGTGGTTCAGCGCGTGTACTTCATTAACGGCGACTCCGAAACGGCTGCAAGCATAGCTGATGAGATTGACAGAATGCTTGGAACACAGGCCAATTTCCCACGTACTGAAGAGGAGAATTTCGAGCAGTTCAGGCGAATATTGATCTGATCTGCCGGAAAGCTGCTTAATCGGGAAGTCCGCTGATTGAGATTCAATAAAATCAGCAGGCTTCGTATATTAGGCACGTACCATTTACAACTTTTGCGGAACAACATGATACACGATTTTGATATCGAAAACCTGGACAGCATCACCGAGGTGCTGGGCGTAAAGCCAAAAGTAACGGGTAAAGTGAGGCGGTTTGAGGTAAAAAGCGAGAACAAGGAAAACAGGCTCGCCCTTGAAATTCTGCACGGCCTCGAGTTCGAGGATACGCAAACCAATATCGTTTCGGTTTACGCGCAAAACGTGTTTTTGCAGCTTCATAACTGCACCCGCTTTATTGCCAGCGAGACGTTACAGCAGATTACTTTTTTCGGAAAAATCGGCGGACAAACAACCGGTTTGATCGTCGGTAAAGACGGCTCATGCAGCCTTTATGCAAACGTAAACGACGAACTGCTCAACGGCGATTTCACCAAACTTCCGCCGGAAA
>PXAI01000231.1 GCA_003567135.1 Balneolia bacterium
ATTTCGAACCGATCGGCTTTAGTGAAGAACTTTCTGAACTTGATCCTGCAGAACTCGAAGATCTGTTTACAGGTCAGTATGATGGCGATAATCATACCATCAGTAATCTGAACATCGACCGAACCGGTTTTCACAGGGTTGGCCTGTTCGCAGTGCTGGCCGAAGGTTCAACGGTAAGCGATCTGAATCTTACTGATATAACCATATCTGCTGCCGAATACGCCGGCGGAATTTCAGGTGTGACATATGGAGCTATAACCAATGCGAGCGTTTCCGGAACGATTACCGTTTCGGAAGGCCACGCTGGGGGAATAGCCGGGTTTTTTGGCGATAATGGCCAAATAAGCGACTCATCGGCTGATATTGTCATCGCTGCCGGCAGTAAAGCCGGAGGCCTTGTGGGATATGCCTCTTCATGCGATACGTTTACCCGAAATTTTGCAAGGGTGGATATCAGCGGTGCAGATCAGGTCGGCGGGATTGCGGGCAGGCTGAACTGTGAAGCATCTCAAAATTACGCGGTCGGAACGCTCACAGCAGCTGATGATCTGGGAGGATTAGCTGGCTTCGCCGGTAGCGATGCCGTCATACTGAACTCCTTCTTTGATGGTTTGCTTGATTTCGAGGGTAGTTCAGAAGATCAGTTTGGCGCAGCGGTAGGCCGGTCGGCAAATGCCACGCTCACTAATTCCTACGTTTCAGCCAGTTTAACTGGATCAGAACCAAGGTTTTACTCAGGAGATCTAACCATAATTAATTCTTTCTGGGTTACTGAAAATGAAGACGTGCTCAATTCAGTGGATCAATCCAGAACCATCCTCGAAATGAAGGATACCGATACATTCAGTGGCTGGGATTTATCCGGAATCTGGTCGGTTGACGAGGGCTTTACATTGCCCTATCTGGCCGATACGGGCCCATACCGGCTATTCGCCTATCAAACCGAAGGCCCGCGACGCTGGTATATGTATAGCTTCCCTGTTCAGGATGCCCGCTTGAAAGATCTGGCCTCATTTAACTTGATTCAGGGAATCACCGGAGGAAACGATTTTTACAACGATGAATTTCCTGATATGGATCTGGATGCGCAGGATCCAAACTTTTTCGCATACCAGAGATCACCTGCGGAGACCTGGACATTACCGGATAACTTTGACTACGAACTCGAACAGGGAAGAGGATACATTTGGTTTCTGTTCAACAACGACTTTGGCCCCAGCGTACCGCATCCGTTCAGCATGCTGCTCGGCGGGGATGTAACCGATGAAAACGTAACGCAGTCATTAAGTTCTGCAGACTGGAATCTGTTAGGGAATCCTTTCGGCCGCGAACTGGATCTGGGTGAGCTGGAATTTGCCGGAGGTAATCTCACGAGTAATACGGTTCAGTACTGGGATCCGGTAAACGCCACCTACGAGATCAGAAATATATCGGCCGGAGAAACAGTTCCTGCATGGAGAGGCTTTTTCGTTGAAAATAACGATGCCGATCTGGTTACGTTTGAGGATGCATCAGCAAGGCCATATCAGAATGCAGATCAGCAAATTGCGGATAATCAGACTCAGAGCAGATCCGCCGGATCAAGGCAGGTTGCTTCTTCGAAAAATCTGTCAGATATGAACACCGAAGCGCCATTATCGCTAAGGTTTAATCTTGAAGTGCAGGAAGAAGAAACCGGCGATATCTACGCCGATCGGGCGCTCTCATTTGTGATACACGAAAATGCCCACTCCGGCTGGGATATCTGGGATGCCCTGAAGCTCAGTCCGGTAAGCGATAGCTTTGTCTACATGGCCTTTGAAGGCAACAGAGACGACGATAACGTCTGGCAGGCGCAATACTCTCACGGAACTGAACTCGACGACATGATCGAAATCCCGGTAGGGCTTAACAGCCTGAATCTCGAAGGATCAGCCGCGCTGAGTATCGATGGAACAGATCAGTTTCCGCCAGACTGGGGTTTCTATTTGGTAGATCATCAGACCGGAGAGTGGATTGATCTGAAAGATCCGGCAGGATATGAGTTTTATCTTGAGCCGGGCGAATCTTCCCAAAAACCGAAAGATACCCTGACGGTTCCCGGAACAGTTCTCAGCTACGAAAAAAACGCTGATATTACCCGGTTCACTTTTGTGGTAAGCCCGACCGCGCTGAATACAGAAGGCGAAGAGGATGATCTGCCGGAAGTATTTGAACTGAGTCAGAATTACCCAAACCCGTTCAATCCAACCACGATTATCCCCTACGCTTTACCCGAAGCCGCGCAGGTACGAATCGACGTATTTAACGTTCTGGGGCAGCGGGTCGCGGTGCTGGTCAATGAGCATCAGCAGGCCGGCCGTCATCAGGTGCAGTTCGACGCCAGCCGTTTAGGCAGCGGAATGTATATTTACCGGATACAAGCCGGCAGCTTCCACCAAACGAAAACGATGATGCTGGTGAAGTAAACTGGGTGATTTAACCACAGAGGGTGCAGAGGAATGCGCAGAGTTACGCGGGGGAGGATAAGGTTTAACCGCGAAGAATAGGTCAAAACCATCTGCGAAACTCTGCGTAAAACTCCGTTAACTCTGCGGTTCCAATATCCTCCTAATCAAAGCTTAGCCCTTATCGCCCATAAATCGGGAAAAATAGCATGCCCCGTGGTTTTTTTGAGGTATCCGACGCCGTCGGAGCCTCCGGTTCCTTTTTTAGTGCCGATGGTGCGTTCTACCATCTTTACGTGGCGGTAGCGCCATTCCTGCAGGCCTTCATCGAAATCGACCATCAGTTCGCTTAGCAGCGCGGCTTCGGGATCGTTGTTCATCACATCAACCAGCACGTTTTGATTGTGTTCGCTTGGCTCGTAAATGATGCCGTGTTCATTCACACGCTCGGGCATTCGAATGTCATGTCCGCGCCTGAATAAAAATTCGCAAAATGCTTCCCACAAAATCTGTTCACCCATTCTGCTTTTTATTTTTTCGTATGCTTCAGGATTATTTTTATGCGCTTCGAGCATCAGGCCGAAACGGAGCCCGCACAGGATTTCCAGTTCGCGGAATTGTACAGACTGAAATCCGCTGGCGCTGTCGAGAAACTTCCGGAAGCTGTTGAAGGAGAGGGGTGTCATCGTTTCGAGAATATCAATCTGGCCAACCAGCGTTTTCATGATCGTTAGAATCCGCCGCATGGTTTTCATGCTGTTCCAGGTTTCGCCGTTGTTCATCTGCGTTTTCAGCAATCCCATCTCGTGCAAAATCTGCTTGAACCAAAGCTCATAGGTTTGATGAATTATAATGAAGAGCATTTCATCATGCTCCGGCGGATCAGATTTGCGTATCTGGAGGTTCAGGAGTTCATCAACTTTGAGGTAGTTTGTATAGGTAACTGACTTGGACATAAAGGATACTTGGTTTTGCAGATTACAGTCAGGGTTAATATAAATGAATCGGACGTCTGAAACATTGAGGTTTTTCGGGATGATCAATAGCTGGTAAAAAAAACTAGTGTAATTGTTTTTTCAGCCATGTAGGGACAGGGCATGTCCTGTCCCTACGGTATTGAATTTATTTGTCTTATATCGGATCAGAACCCGGCGCATACACATATAAGGTAACGAACGCATTTCTGAGAAAATCGTTTAGCCATAAAAAAAGCCCGGTTCGATAAAATCAAACCGGGCCGGTGCAGTCGAATCAAAAGGTCTGTCAGGCGAACCGTTTACTGAAACGGTACACAAAATTCATCGAGCGGGCTCGGGCCAGCCCGTAATCAATCAGCTTATCCCAGCGGTATCCCATTAAAATGAGCTGGGCGACAAATGCATCAAACCGGATGTTCATCGTCATTGTAATACCAATGTGCATCCCGATAATCAGGGTAATGACCAGCGACCGGTATTTTTTGTACCACATCGCCACGCCAATCAACTCGGTTATCCAGCCGATCAGCAGGATTATCGTTGCAATCCACACAAAATCAAAGGCGAGCGTTTGAAGGAAATTGGGCGCCCAGTCGCCGGTACGGGAAATGATATCCACGCTTTTTTCCGACATCCACATCCATAAATGGCGTCCGTCGGCCCACGTAATTCCGGTTCCTATCAGCTTGCTGAACGCGGCAGAGGTATATCCCAATCCGGCAAAGAAATACATGAAACCGAGCGAGAAACGGCGGATTCTAAGCTGCTCGTTAAAGCAAACGTGCGCTATGGCGAAGCCGAGGAAGGTCATTCCGATGAGGTTGGCGCTGTGCGGAATTTCACCGAGCGTAAACCGCGTAACGTGCTGCCAGTGGAACAGAAGCATCGCAACAGAGTAGGTGATCTTCGGGGATATCCTGAAAAAACCGGCAACAGCAAGCACGGTAATAATCACCGCATTCCAGATGGGCAGCGAGCTGTCGAACATGAACGAGGGATCGATATAAACAGCAAGGCCGAGTGGCAATACGACTTCGCTGATGCGCTCGATATACAACCCCCAGTACCAGGTGAGGTGAATCACATAGCCGATGATGAACGCTTCGAAAAGCTTGTAGAAAATTACTTCACCTTCGGTTTCCGGTTTATCGTAATCAAATAAGTTTTGGGCAAGATTTTGTAAAAACATCAATTCCGGATTATTGGTGATCAGTAAGTTTGAAGTTCCCCTCAGGCGTGAACAGGATAAATGGCACTACTTCGATAATAATTTCATTATCAGGCTGGATGATCCCGTTCGCCTTCATTACAAGCAGATCGTGTTCTGCAATCATATCCTCCCCAAACATGGTTCGCAGCGCCTGTTTTCGCTCAGCAGTCCATTCTTCCGTTTTTGATACAAAATTTGAAAAGTCGATGGTATCAATCCCATGAGCTCCAAGCGGTACCGGCTCGCCCGGCAGCTCCCGGATGGAAGTAACTTGCGAGAATTTATCGATATCTTCCTGGCGAACATCCCGAACGAGTGCGCGCGTCCATGGGTTGGCACCCTGCGAAAACATCGGATAGATGCTCAGCGGCCAGAACTCACCCTCGTGGGTGGCAACAAGACCGCCGTAAATCAGGAAGGTGATTAATATTATTTTGAGGGATTTTAAGCGGAGAATTTGTGACATAATATATATATTGATTCCGATAATGAGATCGAAAATTATCAAGCGTTCAAATTACGGAATTATCCTAATATGATTGTAATCTGATTGAAAAAATCGTTGATGAACATTCGGATTTTATTACGCTCTGAACGTACAAATAAGTAGTTGCAACCGGAAATATTATCATAACTTCGTGAGTTTTATCAGAGCAGGATTTATTAAAACTATTCTGACTTCAGCCGGGATGGGATTTCTTATGCTCTGTTTCCTCACAGATTTTTCACGTTCACAATTCTCTCATCAGGCCGGTGTATCTTTTTATGGAGCGGGCTCGTCGGCCGGACAGCTTCCGTTTTTTACGCACACGCAACGCGAGGGCCGTTTCGGGCAGGGGAATGGTTTCTTTTTTCTTGGTTCAGTATATGGGAAATCCACCAGCTCCTTATCAGAACGATTTGATCTTGAGCTTGGCTATGAAGGCGTTTTACGGCAGGACAGCCGCACAAATGTATTCCTGCACAGCGCCTATATCAGGCTGCATACCGATCGGTATTTTGTTTACGGGGGATTGATGCCCGAGACTATCGGCTACGTTTATGAGCCGCTTTCAACGGGCTCGATGCTGTGGAGCCGGAACGCAAAGCCTATCCCCAAAGCAGGAATTCAGTTTCACTATCGTCCGGTGCCGTTTACGCGCGGATTTCTCGAATATAAAGCGCATCTGGCGCACGGGATGTTGTTCGATGAACGCTACACCAGCCAGCCTCAGCTTCACGAGAAAAGCTTATATTTGAGATTGGGCGGCGATACTCCGTTCTCATTTCATACCGGGCTTGTGCATTACGGGATGTACGGTGGAAATACGCCCGGTTTCGGTCAAAACCCCGCAGGTTTGACCGATTATTTTCGTGTTTTCTTTATGATTGAAGGCGACCCGGATGAAGCCATGGAAAATGAGGATTATGCGCTGGGCGATCATCTTGGTGCATGGGATTTTGGGCTTCGCGTGAATACCGGGGAATTCGAACTGTTTGCCTATCGGCAGTTTATCATCGAAACGGGAAAAGAACTGCTTTTTAATACGCTTCAGGATGGGCTGCTCGGATTGGGCATCTCCAGAAATGAAGGCGGACGCCTGCTTGACGGCGCACTTTTTGAATATCTCGATACCCGGTATCAGCTCGGCCCGTTTCGTCCGGCCGTGGTTCCGGGATTCAGCGGCCAGAAAAGTTATTATGATCACTTTATCTATCAAACCGGCTGGACACATCAGCAGCGTATTATCGGAAACCCGCTGATTACAGGATATCCCGACGGCGGCGTGCTGAACAACAACAATAAAATCGGGAATAACAAAGTTCAGGCCTGGCATTTTGGCCTCCACGGAACCACGCAGGAAAACGGAACTTACAAGCTGAAGTTTACGCGAAGCAGAAATTACGGTACCTACCGCGATAAACAGTTTTTCGCTCAGGAGGGAGGAGATTACCTATTCCAGAACGGCCTCGAACAATATTCGCTCTATCTGGAATTCACGTTTCCTCTGGCCGGTCCGCAGAACATAGATATCATGGGCGCGCTGTCATTCGACTGGGGAGAAATGTATCCGCATAATTCATCTTTACTGATTGGTATGAACTGGCGTATATTTTAGCCAAATAAATCACAGTGAAATTAGAATATATTTGTTTTGTTTGTGGCCATCTGTAATTCCTGACTGATGACTAAGAAAACGGTTCGACACATTTTTATCTTTTTCCTGATATTTCTTCCTCTGCAGTACG